>NZ_JBSHBN010000023.1:0-30179 GCF_053612025.1 Kitasatospora sp. NPDC054768 | reverse complement strand
GGCCTGGGTGGGGCTCGCGGGGGGGGGGGGTGGGGTGGGGGGGGCGGGGGTTGGGGGGGGCGGGTTGGGTTACGCCGGGGGGCCCCACCCCCCACTCCATGGGAGACACCACGTCAGAGCTCGGTCCGGCGACGCCGGATCACCACCACGAGATCGACGGCGGCGAACAGGGTCAGCAGGCCGCAGGCCACGGCGAAGCCGGTGAGGGTGCCCCGGCTGGGTGCGCCGTCGGCGGGGGAGGCGGCCGCCCAGAGCGCGAAACCCACCGTCGCCAGTGCGAACAGCGGCGTGAAGGTGAGCGAGAGCAGGTAGCGGAGCTTGAGATCGCTGCGGGCGGTGGCCGGCTCGGTGCCGCTGCGCCACCGTCGCGGGGTGGTGGTGCGCATGGCGTTCACCTCCTGACCACGCCGGTCGGGCTACGATTCCAGCGTACGTCCGAGGAGGCGAGCCGGGGAGGCGCGATGTCGGGTTCGGGCGCGGTGGGGGCGGGGTCCGGCGCGGCGGGTTCGGGCGCCGGTTCGGGTGCGGGGGGCCAGGACGGCGAGGGATACGCGGGGCTGCGGATCGAGCGGGCCCGGGAGCTGGCCCGAAGGCACGGCTGGGCGTCGGTCCGGGTGCTGGAGCCGGGTGACCTGATGACCATGGAGTACCGCCAGGGGCGGCTCAACCTCGCGGTGCGCAACGGTGTGGTCGAGCGCAGCTGGGAGGGGTAGGTCCGGCCCGTAGCGTCGGATCGGGGCCGGGTTCGGTTCCGGCATTCGGGGTTCGGCTTCGGTGCGGGCCTGGTGCGGGTCCGGTGCGGTCGGGGTTCGCCGTGGCTCCGGTCGGGCGTGACTCGGGTCGGGTGCGGTTTCGGGTTCAGCAGGGCAGGTGCCGACGGGCGAAACGCCGGTGGAGCCGCTGTTCGGCGGTGGCGACCAGGGGCTCCAGCAGTGGCAGCGAGAGCAGGACGAGCAGTCCGGCGGCCCAGCCGGCCAGGACGTCGGTGACCCAGTGGGTGCCCAGGTAGACCGTGGTCAGGCCGATCGAGCAGGCGGTGGCGGCGGCGATCAGCGCACCGGTGCGCCGCCAGCGGACGGCGAGGTAGGCGAGCACCCCCCAGGTGACCACCGCGTTGGCGGTGTGGCCGGAGGGGAAGATGGTGCCGCCGGAGAAGAGCTCGGGCGAGCCGACGTACTGGGCGTAGTGCGGGCCGAGCCGACCGGTGACGATCTTGACCGCGCCGACGGTGACGTTGAGCAACAGCAGCGCGATGCCCATGACCAGCAGCGGGCGCAGCCGGCCGAGGCGGTGGGCCCGCCAGCCGAGCCAGCAGAAGGCGGCGATCGCCGAGGGTCCGCGTTGCCCGGCGACCACCCAGGTGTCGAGCAGCGGCTCCAGCCGGGGCCACCGCTCGTAGGGGCGCAACAGTCGGACCGACCAGTCGAGGTCGACCAGCTCGGTGTTGAGCAGGACCCCGGCGAGTACCAGCAGGTAGCCGGCGAGGGTGACGGCGAGCAGGGCGGCCTGCCGTCGGCTCATCGGGGGCCAGCCGGGTTCACCGGGGCCGGGACCGGCCGGGGGGAGGGGGTGTCCCGGGGTGGTGGGGCGTTCCCGGCGGTCGGGTTCGGCGGTGCGGCGCTCCGGCCTCTGGCGCGGAATGGGAGCGGGGGTACTTCTGGATTGCACGGGGTGACCTTACCCAGCCGGACAGGGCTATTCCGGTGGTAATTGTCATTTTCCCGGGAAATCGACAATTGGGTCGATCGGGGCTGGCTCGGGGGGTGATTTCCACTATTCCAGGATCGAAAGTCCGTGTGGTCGTCGAATGATTCTGCAAAAGCCCCGGTAAAGCAGGAGGAGTGGGAGGCCGGTTCGGCCGGCTTCCCACTCCGTGGTAACCCTGTGTAGGTTCCGTGCTCAGTCGAGGGGGCCGCCCGCGACGTAGATCACCTGGCCGGAGACGAAGCCGGCGCCCTCGCTCGCGAGGAAGGAGATGGTGTGGGCGACGTCCTCAGGCTCACCGACCCGCTGGACCGGGATCTGCGAGGCCGCGGCCCGCTTGAAGTCTTCGAAGTCCATGCCGACCCGGGCGGCGGTGGCTGCTGTCATGTCCGTGGCGATAAAGCCGGGGGCGACCGCGTTGGCCGTGATGCCGAACTTGCCCAGCTCAATGGCCAAAGTCTTGGTGAAGCCCTGGAGCCCCGCCTTGGCGGCCGAGTAGTTGGCCTGGCCGCGGTTGCCCTGGGCCGAGGAGGAGGACAGGTTGACGATGCGGCCGAAACCGGCGTCGACCATGTGCTTCTGCACGGCGCGGGTCATCAGGAAGGCGCCGCGGAGGTGAACGTTGATGACCGTGTCCCAGTCGGACTCGGACATCTTGAAGAGCAGGTTGTCGCGGAGTACGCCCGCGTTGTTCACCAGGACGACCGGGGTGCCGAGCTCGGCGGCCACCCGGTCGACGGCGGCCTGGACCTGCTCGGCGTCCGAGACGTCGGCGCCGACGGCCAGCGCCCTGCCGCCGGCGGCGGTGATCCGGTCGACGGTCTCCTTGCCGGCCGCCTCGTCGAGGTCCAGGACGGCGACCGCGTAGCCGTCGGCGGCCAGCCGGACGGCGGTGGCGGCGCCCAGGCCGCGGGCGGCGCCGGTGACGACGGCGACCCGGGGGGCGGTGCTCTGCTCGGTCATGCTCGGTCTCGTCTCTCTCGGGGTTGCCTCCCGGGGAGAGCCCCCGGAGAGGGTGGCCACACCCTACCGGCGGGTAGGGAGGGCGGCCAGGGTGGAGAGACGCAGGTGACGGTGGGTAAGGACCGACCGGTCGGCTTTCTGCTGAGAACGAGTTACTGCAAGCCGTTCGCAGTCCGTAAATATGCCAATGTTGCCGAACCTGCGTCTACTATCCGCCCCTGCCTGCCAGCAAGGGCCCGCCGTTTGTATAGTGTCCGCCAGCAGCCACCGGCTGCACGGCTGGAGCGCCCTCCCTCATAGCTGGACGCCCACTCGCCGTTACTGCCCCACCCGGGTGTCCCACACACACCGGGTGTGACATCGGGACGGATACATGGTGCTGGGGGAGATCCCGACAACCCGCGTGTCTGCGCGACTGCAGCAGTCGCCCGGACACCTCATTCGCGTTGCACAGCAGGTCCACACCCGTTTGTGGTCCGAACACGTCGGAGCCGATCTCACGGCTCCGCAGTTCGCCGTGCTGCTGGTCCTGGCCCTGGAACCGGGTGCGGACCAGCGGACGGTCGGCGAGCGGGCCTCGCTCGACAAGGCCACGATGGCGGAGATGGTCGCGCGGCTGGTCCGCCGCGGCCTGGTGCTGCGCAGGCGCGACCCGGCCGACGGCCGGCGCAAACTGTTGGCGCTCTCGCAGAGCGGTGCCCAGGCGGTGCGCGAGGCCACCGGTGGTGTGGTCCGCGTTCAGCGCGTCCTGTTCGAGCCGCTCACGGCGGAGGAACAGGTCGAGATCGTCCGGGTGATGGCCAAGATAGCCAGGCTGGAGCCCGCGGCGGTCGCCGTCATCACCGACGCGCGGCCGATACTGGACGCCCAGCGGGCGATCGGCTACCTGATCAGGGTGAGCCAGCAGGTGCACACCAAGCTCTGGTCGGAGCACGTGGGCGCCGAGCTGACGGCTCCGCAGTACGCGGTGCTGGACGCGCTGGAACTGGAACCGGGCGCCGACCAGCGCACGGTCGGCGAGCTGGCCTCGCTGGACAAGGCCACGATGGCCGAGATGGTCAGCCGACTGGTGCGCCGCGGTCTGGTGCAGCGCCGGCGCGACCCCTCGGACGGGCGGCGCAACCTGCTCTCGCTCTCACCGGCGGGACAGGACCTGCTGCACCGCTCGGCCGCCGGGGTGGCCGAGGTCCAGCGGCTGCTGCTGGCCCCGCTGGAGGAGAGCGAGCACGAGGCCGCGCTCGCGCTCATCGCGAAGGCGGGCAGGCTCTAGGTCAAGACTTCGCCGCAGTAGCCAAAACGATTCGCCAAAACGCTGAGGGTCCATGGCCATGGACTTTGGCGGATCGGGGTACGCCTGAGGCCGCCCGCTCCCCCCACGGGAGCGGGCGGTCTTCGGCATGACGGCCGTCAGGCGATCCGGGTGTCCGGGGGCCGGGCCCCCGGGCCGGGCGTCAGTTCCAGTCGAACTCCTGCGGGTCCGGGCCGATCCGCTTGCCGGTGGCCACGGTGGCGATCGCCGCGAGGTCCTCGGCGTCCAGCTCGAAGCCGGCGACGTCCAGGTTCTCGCGGATCCGGGACGGGGTGACCGACTTCGGGATGGCGATCACGCCGCTCTGGAGGTGCCAGCGCAGCACCACCTGGGCGACCGTGCGGCCGTGCTTCTCGGCGGTCTTCACCAGGGCGGGCTCGGCGAGCAGGTCCTTGCCCTGACCCAGCGGGCTCCAGGCCTCGGTGGCGATGCCGTGCTCGGCGTGGAACGCGCGCAGCTCCGCCTGGGGGAAGTACGGGTGCAGCTCGACCTGGTTCAGGGCCGGGGCGACGGAGGCCTCGTCCAGCAGGCGGCTCAGCTGCTCGGTGCCGAAGTTGGAGACGCCGATCGACCTGACCCGGCCGCCCGCCTTCAGCTGCTCGAAGGCCTTCCAGATGTTCAGGTAGCTGTCGCCGTGCATCGGGCGCGGCCAGTGGATCAGGTAGAGGTCGAGGTATTCGAGGCCGAGCTTGGCCAGCGAGGCGTCGAACTCGCGCAGCACCGCGTCGCGGCCCTGCTCGCCGGACCAGTCGCGGGTGCCCGAGTTCCACAGCTTGGTGGTGACGTAGAGGTCCTCGCGGGCGACGCCGCCCGCCAGGGCGTCGGCGATCGCCGCGCCGGTGCCGGCCTCGTTCTCGTAGATGGCCGCGGTGTCGATGGAGCGGTAGCCGGCCTCGATCGCGGTGCGGACGGCCGGGGTGGCCTCGGCGTCCGGGACCTGCCACACGCCGAAGCCGAGCTGCGGGATCTGCGCGCCGTCGTTGAGGGTGACGGTGGGGATGGTGCTCACGGGAAGGGGTGCCCTCCTGATTGTCCTGTGGTTCCAGTGGGGGCAACTGGCGTCCCGGTGTGATTGTTCCCGCCGAACGGGCGAATCTTGGGTGAAGCTTTGCGGGGGTTTGGCCGAGGGGTCGGCCGACCCGGGGCGGGGTGGGGACCGCCCCGGCGGGGCGTGCGGGGGGCGTGCGGGTCCGGCTCGCGGTGGCCGGGGTGCGGAGCGCGCGGGCCGGGGCGAAAAGCCGTGGTGAAAAACACGTTGCGCAGATCGCGCGGAGGTTGGCAGGCTCCCGATCATGACGTCCTGACTCTCGGGCCCTTCGTGCCCATCCCACCCCGTCCGGCTCCGCTCCGGGCGCATCGTCGACGTCGCGCCGCAGCCGTGCTGCCGTGCCGCGCGTCATCCGCCTGTCGGCTCGGGCCGCTCCTCGTCGGGCCGCCCGCCGTAGGGCTGCCGTCCGCACTGCGCGCACGTCACCCCGGTGCTCCGTGTGCGTCGCTCCTCGAACTCCTGTAGCTCTCCCGAACCCCTGTGCGCTCGTGGCCGCGCACCGCTCGTATCGGAGTGTCATGCTGCTCACCCCCCTGCCGCTGGCCGATCCCGGCAGTCCCGACCTCTCCTCACCCCCGGCCTTCCTGCGCTGGCTGCAGCGCCGCCAGCGGCGCGGGCAGGTGCTCGCCACCCTCTGGTCGCTGATCGAGCTGGGGTGCCGGGCCGCCCTGCCGATACCGCTCGGGTTCGGCGTGCAGGCCGCCGTGGACGGTGACGCCGACGGGATCTGGCGGGCCGGCGGGATCCTGCTGCTGCTCGGCGCGGGTGCCGCGCTCGGCGCCGTGCTGGTGCACCGCCAGGCGGTCTGGAACTGGATCCACGCGGCCACCCACGTACGGCAGTTGGTGTCCCGGAAGGCCTCGCGCCTCGGGGCCGGGCTGTCCCGCCGGATCGCCACCGGAGAGGTCGTCGCGGTCGGCAGCGGGGACGTCGAGCGGATCGGCTGGTACGTCGAACTGGTCGCCCGGGTCCGGTCGGCGGTGATCGTCTGGCTGGCCGTCAGCGTGGCGGTGCTGCTGGTCGATCCGGTGCTCGGGGCCGGGGTGCTGCTCGGCGTCCCGGTGCTGGCGGCCTCCGTCTGGCCGTTGATCGGGCCGTTCGAGCGGCGCTACGAGCAGCAGCGCAGCCTCGGCGGCAAGGCCACCGAGCTGGCGGCCGACACCGTCGCCGGGCTGCGGGTGCTGCGCGGCATCGGCGGCGAGGAGCTGTTCCTGGAGCGGTACCGGGCCGCCTCCCAGAAGGTCCGGGCCGCGGCCGTCCGCTCGGCCCGGATCCAGTCGCTGATGCAGGCTCAACAGGTCTTGCTGCCAGGCCTGTTCGTGGTCGGCGTCACCTGGTACGGCGCCCGGCTGGTGGCCTCCGGCGAGCTCGCCGTCGGCACCCTGATCGCGGTCTACGGCGCCACGGCCTTCCTGGCCGCCCCGCTGCGCATCCTGGGCGAGGCGGCGCACGCGTGGAGCGTGGCCCGGGTCTCCGCCGCGCGCACCGTCCGGGTGCTCTCGCTCGGCCGGACGGCCGGCACGGCGGAGGCCTCACTGGTCCGGCCGGACAAGGCCGACCTGCACGACCCGACGAGCGGGCTGACGGCGCGGGCCGGCGAGCTGACCGCGGTGGTCTGCGGGGACCCGGACTTCGCGGGGGCGCTGGCCGAGCGGCTCGGCGGCCACGTCCCGCCGGTCGAGGGCGAGCGGGCGCAGGCCCCGGTGCGGCTCGGCGGTACGGAGCTGGACGCGGTGCCGCTGGCCGAGGCCAGGGCGGCAGTGCTGGTCCACGACAAGGAACCGGTGCTGCTCTCCGGCACGCTGGCCGAGCTCTTCGACATCCCCTCCTCGGGGCGGGTCACGGCCGCCGCGGCCCTGGCGGCGGCCCGGTCGGAGGACGTGCTGACGGCCCTGGCGGAGGGCTCGCCGGAGTGCGGGGGAGACCCGATGCGCGCCCGGATCACCGAGCGCGGACGCTCGCTCTCCGGCGGGCAGCGCCAACGGCTCGCCCTGGCCCGCGCCCTGCTGGCGGACCCGCCGGTGCTGGTGCTGGACGAGCCCACCAGCGCGGTGGACGCCCACACCGAATCGAGGATCGCCTCCGGGCTGCGGGACACCCGGGCGGGCCGCACCACCGTGGTGTTCGCGACCAGCCCGCTGCTGCTCGACCGGGCGGACCGGGTGGTGCTGCTGCAGGAGGGCCGGGTCGTCGCGGCCGGGCCGCACCGCGAGCTGATGCGCACCGAGTCGGCCTACCGGGCCGTGGTCACCCGCGGCGAGGAGGCGGCCGCTCCGGTGGGTGAGGCCGTATGAGGAACATCGTCAACTTCCCTGCTACGCACGCGAGGAGCACGTCATGAAGCCTCCGTTCCAGGAGGAACAGGAGCCGGCCGCCACCCTGCCGGTCGGCTCCCCGGCCGCGGTGCGCGGATACCTGCTGCTGCTCGCGCGGCGGCACCGCGCCGGGTTCTCCGCGGTGGTGTCGCTGCACTCCGTGGCCACCGTGGCCGGGCTGGTCGGGCCCTGGGTGCTCGGGCGCCTGGTCGAGTCGCTGGCCACCGGGACCGTCGGGTCCACCATCGCGGTGGCGGTCGCCTGGTACCTGCTGGCACTCGTGGTGCAGGCGGCGTTCACCGGCTGGTCGCGGATGCGCGGCGCGGTGCTCGGCGAGCGGGTGCTGGCCGACCTGCGCGAGGACTTCCTGGTCCGCTCGGTGGCCCTGCCGACCGGGGTGCTGGAGCGGGCCGGTACCGGGGACCTGGTCTCCCGGGGCACCACCGACATCGACCGGCTGGACAAGTCGGTGCGCGAGGCGGTGCCCGAACTCGCCGTCGCCGTGGTGTCGTTGCTGCTGGTGCTCGGCGCGCTGCTGGTCACCTCGCCACTGCTCGCGCTGACCTCGCTGATCGGGCTTCCGCTGCTGCTGGTCAGCTCCCGCTGGTACTTCCGGCGCGCGCCGCAGTCCTACCGCAGCGAGTCGGCCGGGTACGCGGCGGTGAGCAACGTGCTGGCCGAGACGGTGGACGCCGGGCGGACGGTGGAGGCGCTGCGGCTGGGGGACCAGCGGGTCCGGCTGACCGACCGCAAGCTGCGCGAGTGGCTGGCCTGGGAGCGGTACACCCTGTGGCTGCGCTCGGTCTGGTTCCCGACCATCGACGCGGTCTACACCTTGGCGGTGCTCGCCACCATGCTGTTCGGCGGGCTGTTCACCGTCCAAGGCTGGATCACCGTGGGCCAGTTGACCACCGGCGTGCTCTACGCGCAGATGCTGACCGGCCCGGTGGACATGATCCTGCGCTGGTACGACGAGCTCCAGATCGGCCAGGCCTCGCTGGCCCGGCTGGTCGGCGTGCGCGAGGTGCCCGAGCACGAGGGGGACGAGTCCGTCCTGCCGGACGGCCGTCGGGTCGAGGCGAAGGACGTCCGGTTCGGGTACCGCGAGGGCGCCGACGTCCTGCACGGGATCAGCCTGGACGTCCCCCCGGGCAGCCGGGTCGCGCTGGTCGGGCCGTCCGGCGCGGGCAAGTCCACCCTCGGCCGGCTGCTGGCCGGGATCTACGCCCCCGGCCGCGGCAGCGTGACCCTCGGCGGGGCGGCGCTGGCGCGGATGCCGGCTGAGCGGGTGCGCGCGGAGGTCGCCCTGGTGAACCAGGAGCACCACGTCTTCGTCGGCACCCTGCGGGACAACCTGCGGCTGGCCGCGCCCGGGGCGGACGACACCGAGCTGCGGGCCGCGCTGGACGCCGTGGACGCCGGGGCCTGGGTGGACGCCCTGCCGGACGCCCTGGACACCGAGGTCGGCTCCGGCGGCACCTCACTGACCCCGCCGCAGGCCCAGCAGCTGGCGCTGGCCCGGCTGGTGCTGGCCGATCCGCACACCCTGGTGCTGGACGAGGCCACCTCCCTGCTGGACCCGCGGGCCGCCCGTCACCTGGAGCGCTCGCTCTCCCGGGTGCTGGAGGGGCGGACCGTCATCGCCATCGCCCACCGGCTGCACACCGCGCACGACGCGGACGTGATCGCGGTGGTCGAGGGCGGGCGGATCAGCGAGTACGGCAGCCACCCGGAGCTGGTCGCGGCGGGCGGTCCGTACGCGGCGCTCTGGCGGTCCTGGCGGGACGAGCGGTAGCGGGTTCCGGTCCGGCCGGCGGCCGGACCGGAGTCGGGCCGGACTGGACCGGAGCGGACCGGGGCGGACTCAAACCCGTACGGGGCCTGATTGCCCCGTACGGGTTACTCCCTGGCCCGGAAGAGCGCGTAACCGGGCAAATCGGCCGCCCGGCCCGCAGACTGCTCCGGTGACCAAGATTTCAGACGGACCATCCCGTTCCCCGCGCGGTGAGATCGGCGGCATCCCCACGCGCTACATCGGGATCGGCGTCATCGTCGTCCTCGCCGTGTGGTTCCTGTTCGCCAACCTCGACAGGGTCCAGATCCAGTTCTGGGTCTTCACCGTCACCGCGCCGCTCTGGATCGCGCTGCTGGCCACGCTCATCGCGGGCGTCGCGCTGGGCTGGCTGCTGAAGGGACGGCGCAACAGGTGACCGCAGCCCCCGGGCCGGCGCCGGCCGGCGCCTCGGCCTTCACCCCGCTGATCGAGATGCGCGGGGTCAACAAGCACTTCGGGGACCTGCACGTCCTGCAGGACATCGAGCTGACGGTCGGGCGCGGCGAGGTGGTCGTGGTCATCGGCCCGTCCGGCTCCGGCAAGTCGACCCTCTGCCGGGCGATCAACCGGCTGGAGCCGATCGAGGACGGCACCATCCTGATCGACGGCCGCCCGCTGCCCGAGGAGGGCAAGGGCCTGGCCAGGCTGCGCGCCGAGGTCGGCATGGTGTTCCAGTCCTTCAACCTGTTCGCGCACAAGACCGTGCTGCAGAACGTCTCGCTCGCGCAGATCAAGGTCCGCGGCCGGCCCAGGGCCGAGGCGGACGCCAAGTCCCGCGCGCTGCTGGAGCGGGTGGGCCTCGCCGACCAGGCCGCCAAGTACCCGGCGCAGCTCTCCGGAGGGCAGCAGCAGCGGGTCGCGATCGCCCGCGCGCTGGCCATGGACCCGAAGGCCCTGCTGTTCGACGAGCCCACCTCGGCGCTCGACCCCGAGATGATCAACGAGGTGCTGGACGTCATGCGCCAGCTCGCGAGCGAGGGCATGACGATGATCGTGGTCACCCACGAGATGGGCTTCGCCCGGGCCTCCGCGAACCGGGTGGTGTTCATGGCCGACGGCCGGATCGTCGAGGACCGCGCCCCGGAGGACTTCTTCAGCGCCCCTGAGAGCGATCGTGCCCGGGACTTCCTGTCCAAGATCCTGAAGCACTGAGGCGGCGCCGTGAACCGTGAGACGACGCCCGGGGCTCGGCCCGCGGGGAGGCCGGTCGCGCGGCCCGGGGTGCGGCCCGCCGCACGGGCGGGCCGGCGCTTGCTCGCCGTCGCCCTGCTGCTCGCCGCGCTGGCGGCCGGCTGCGGCAAGCCCGGGACCCCGCCGCCCAAGGGCCCGCAGCCCAGCGCCCTGCCCAGCTACCAGGTGCAGGACGCCTCCGCGATCACCGGCTCGCCGACCCTGGACGCCGCCCGCAGCCGGGGCCACCTGGTGGTCGGCGCCAAGGAGGACCAGCCGTACCTGGGCCAGAAGAACCCGGCCACCGGCGAGTACTCCGGCTTCGACATCGAGATCGCCAAGATGGTCGGCGCCTCGCTGGGCTTCCCGCCGGACCGGATCCAGTTCAAGACCATCGCCTCGGCCAACCGCGAGACCGCCCTGCAGAACGGCCAGGTGGACTACTACGTCGGCACCTACACCATCAACGACAACCGGAAGAAGCTGGTCGGCTTCGCCGGCCCGTACTTCATCGCCGGGCAGTCGCTGCTGGTGCGCAAGAACAACGACACCATCCACGGCCCGGAGGACCTGGACGGCAAGAAGGTCTGCTCGGCGGCCGGATCGACGCCGTACCAGCGGATCCAGTCGAAGTACCCGAAGGCCGAGCTGATCGGCTACGACACCTATTCGGCCTGCGTGGACAACCTGATCACCAACCAGGTCGACGCGGTGACCACGGACAACGCGATCCTGCTCGGGTACGCGGCCAAGGTGCCGGACGAGCTCAAGGTGGTCGGCCCGCTGTTCTCGACCGAGCCGTACGGGATCGGGGTGCCGAAGGAGGACACCGTGCTGCGCGGCGCGATCAACGACGCGCTGGAGCACCACATCCAGAACGGCGACTGGCAGAGGGCCTTCGAGGCGACCCTCGGCCTCTCCGGGGAGCCGGCGCCCACCCCGCCGCAGATCGACCGGTACTGAGAGGGCCGCGCCGTGAAAACGCTGATCGACAACTGGTCGACCTACTGGGAGGGGTTCCTCGGCACGCTCTCGCTGTTCGCGGTGAGTGCCGTGCTGTCGCTGGTGCTGGGCGTGCTGATCGCGGGCTTCCGGGTCTCGCCGGTCAAGCCGCTGCGGGTGTTCGGGACGGTGTGGGTGACCTTGCTGCGCAACACGCCGCTGACGCTGCTGTTCTTCATCGTGGTGCTGGGCCTGCCCCGGTTCAACATCACCCTGCCCTTCTACACCTTCGCGGTGCTCGCGCTGGGCTGCTACACCTCGGCCTTCGTCTGCGAGTCGATGCGCTCGGGCATCAACACGGTGCCGACCGGGCAGGGCGAGGCGGCCCGCAGCCTGGGCATGAGCTTCGGGCAGACGATGAGCCTGGTGGTGTTGCCGCAGGCGTACCGCTCGGTGGTGGCGCCGCTCGGCAGTGTGATGATCGCGCTGGCCAAGAACACGGCGATCGCCGGCTCGTTCAGCGTCACCGAGCTGCTGGGCACCTACCGGACCATCAACGAGCTGGGCTACAGCATCGTCTGGACCTTCGTCTGGATCGCCGTCGGATACCTGATCATCACCCTGGCCATCAGCGCCGTCTTCAACCTGCTGGAACGACGAGTGGCGGTGTCCCGATGACCGTTGAATCCTCGGCGCTGTACGACATCCCCGGCCCGAAGGCGCTCGCCCGGCACCGGCTGTACGGCGGGATCGCGCTGCTGCTGATCGCGGCGCTGATCGGCTGGGTGATCTACATGCTGTTCCACACCCACCAGTTCACGTACGCCAAGTGGCAGCCGTTCGAGTACCGGGGCGTGCAGGAACTGCTGCTGCGCGGGCTCGGAAACACCCTCAAGGCCTTCGGCTGGACGGTGCTGTTCGCGCTGCCCTTCGGCGCGCTGTTCGCGGCCGGGCGGCTCTCCGACCACCGGGTGGTGCGCTGGCTCTCCACGCTGGTGGTGGAGTTCTTCCGGGCCATGCCGGTGCTGGTGATGATCTTCTTCGTCTTCGTCGCGCTCAAGGTGCAGCCGCTCTGGGCGCTGGTGACCGGGCTGGTGCTCTACAACGGCTCGGTGCTGGCCGAGGTGTTCCGGGCCGGCGTGCTCGCCGTGCCCAAGGGCCAGCGGGAGGCGGCGTACGCACTGGGCATGCGCAAGACCCAGGTGATGTCGTACGTCCTGGTGCCGCAGGCCAACCGGGCGATGCTGCCGGCCATCATCAGCCAGCTGGTGGTCGCGCTCAAGGACACCTCGCTGGGCTTCCTGATCACCTACGAGGAGTTCCTGCACGCGGGCAAGCTGATCGCCACCAACCTGGACTACGACCTGCCGTTCATCCCGGTGGTGATGGTGATCGCACCGATCTACATCGGCATGTGTCTGCTGCTCTCCTGGCTCGCCCGCTTCGTGGAACGGCGCAGCCGGCGAAGCCCGGGCGTGCGCGGCGGGGCACCGGTGGTCAAGGCCGAGGTGGCGATGGGGCTGCCGCCGTCGGCGCAGCAGTGAGAAGCCTGGTTCGGGGCTGAACCATAGGTACGGGTGGGGTTGGGGTCGATACCTCCAAATTCCTCTTATGATTCTCGGGCGTCCGGGCGAGGCCTGGGCGCGGTCCGAGCACGGTCCGGGCGGGGCCGGAGCGGGGCTGTCGAGAGCGGATGGGCGGGAGGGGTCATGGAGCCGGTGTTCGATTCGCGGCACATCAGGACGTTCCACGAGGTCGTCCGGGCCGGTTCCTACTCGGCCGCCGCCCGCGAGCTCGGCTACACCCAGCCCGCCATCACCCAGCAGATGAAGGCGCTCGAACGCACCGTCGGCGTTCCGCTCTTCACCCGGGCCGGGCGCGGACTGCGGCTCACCGAGGCCGGCGAGGCGCTCTCCCGGCACGCCGAGCTGATCCTCGACAGCATGTCCGCCGCCCAGCAGCAGCTCGCCGCCCTCGCCCGGCTGCGCGCCGGACGGGTGCGGGTCTGCGCCTTCCCCAGCGCCAACGCCACCCTGATACCCGAGGCGATGGCCCGGCTGCTGGCGGAGCACCCCGGCGTGCGGGTCGAACTGCTGGAGGCCGAGCCGCCGGACTCCGTCCAGCGGCTGCTGCGCGGGGAGTGCGACATCGCGCTGGCCTTCCGTTACCCCGGTGTGGCCACCGAGGTGCCGGAGGGCGTGGACGAGATCCCGCTGATGGAGGACCTGCTCACGGTGCTGCTGCCGGTCGGGCACCCGCTCGGCCGCCGGCACGCCGTACGGCTGGCCGACCTCGGCGGCGAACGCTGGATCGCCGGCTGTCCGCGCTGCCGGGCCAACCTGCTGCACGTCTGCGCGGAGGAGGGGTTCGCGCCGGACATCGTGTTCTCCACCGACGACAACCTCGCGGTGCAGTCGCTCGTCGCCGCCGGGGTCGGGATCGCGCTGATGCCGGCGCTGGTGCTCTCCTTCATGTGCCACCGCAAGGTCACCGGGCGGGCCGTCGAACCGCACCTGCGGCGGCAGGTGAGCGCGTACGTGCTGCGCGAGCACCGCCGGATCCCGGCCACCGGGCTGGTGCTGGACCACCTGCGGCAGGCGGCGGCGAGTCGGGTCGGGTGCTGAGCGCCGACCCGGATGACGACTCCCGGCGGCGAGCGGCAGCAGGAGGGCGGCAGCAGGTAACGGGCGAGCGGCTGCCTGCTGACATATAAGCGTTGGTGGGTAGGTTCCTTACAAACCCTCCTTGGACGTGATAGGTCGCCAGGGTCGAACCTGCTGGGATGACTCCCTCAGCCACGGTCGGCAGCGGCCGACTCACCGAGCGGATGACCGCGCTGATCAGTGAGATCCGCGCCGTCGTGGACCGCGGACTCCCGCCGGAGCTCACCGCCTACCTGGTCGGCGAGCGACTCGCCCCGCACCTGCACGCCGACCCGGACGGTCCCGACGCGCTGCTCGCCCCCGCCCACCGCGAGGGCGACCCGCAGCGCTACCGCCAGCACGTCCTGCACGCCGAGGAGGACGGCAGCTTCTCCGTCGTCGCCCTGGTCTGGCTGCCCGGGCAGCAGACCCCGATCCACGACCACGTCTCCTGGTGCGTGGCCGGCGTCCACCAGGGGCAGGAGAGCGAGACCCGCTACCGGCTGGTCTCCGGCGGCCCCACCGCCCGGCTGGTCGAGACCGAGCACGTGGCCGGCCCGGCCGGTACCGTCGCCGCCTTCGCCCCGCCCGGCGACATCCACCTGGTGCGCAACTCCTGTAGCAGCACGGCGATCTCCATCCACGTCTACGGTGCGGACGTCTCCCGGCTCGGCACCAGCATCCGGCGGGTCTACCGGATGCCCGCCGACGGGCAGCAGTGATCCCGGCGTGGCACTGACCCTCCGGCACCGCGCCGCCCGTACCCGCTCGTTGCCCCCGATGCGCGGGGACGCCCCCGGGCTGCTGCTCGCCGCCCTCGGGGTGGCCGCCGCGCTGGGCGTCCACGCGCTGGTGCCGGCCGTGCCCAAGCTCACCGCCGCCGTCGTGCTCGGCATGGTGGCGGCCCACCTGCCCGGGGTGCGCCCGGTGGTCCGCGGGATCGCCCGGCCGGGGCTGTCCACGGCCGGGAAGCGGCTGATGCGGCTCGGGATCGTGCTGCTCGGGCTCAAGCTCAGCCTGGACGACGTGCTCGGCCTCGGCTGGGCCACCGTGGCCATGGTGCTGGCCGTCGTCGCGGCCACCTTCGCGGGCACGCTCTGGCTGGGCCGGCGGCTCGGCCTGCCCGGCGACCAGCCGCTGCTGGTCGCCACCGGGTACTCGATCTGCGGGGCCTCGGCGATCGGCGCGGTCAGCCAGGCGGCGGGCAGCGAGGAGGAGGACGTCGCGGCCTCGGTGGCGCTGGTCACCCTGTGCGGGACGCTGGCGATCGCCGTGCTCCCGCTGCTCCAGCATCCGCTCGGGCTCGACGAGCTGGAGTTCGGGCGCTGGGTCGGGGCGAGCGTGCACGACGTCGGGCAGGTGGTCGCCACCGCGCAGACCAGCGGGGCCGGGGCGCTGCGGGAGGCGGTGCTGGTCAAGCTGATGCGCGTGGTGCTGCTGGCGCCGCTGGTCGCGGGGGTGGCCGTCATGGTGCGGCGGAACCTGCGGGCGGCGCGGGTGGCGCGGGTGGCTTCGGTGAAGGTCGCGGCGGGGGTTTCGACCGGGGCTTCGGCGGCGGTGACGTCGGTGGCGGGGGCTCCGGCGGAGGGCGAGGTGGGCGGGAAGACGGGCGAGAAGTCGGCGAAGACCGACAACCGCCCGCCGATCGTGCCGCTGTTCGTGGCGGGGTTCCTCGCGATGATCGTCCTGCGGACCACCGGGGTGCTGCCCGAGCGGGCGCTCGGCCTGGCCTCGGAGGCCCAGGAACTGCTGCTGGCCGCCGCGTTGTTCGGTCTCGGCAGTGCGGTGCACCTGCCGACCATGGCCCGCACCGGCGGGCGGATCGCACTGCTCGGGCTCGGATCCTGGGTGGTCGTCGCGGGAGTCTCGTACGCGGGGGTGCTGATCACGACCTGACGGACCCGGGTGCGGACTCGGCTATTGTCGGGCGCAAGCCCACCCGGCCCGCCGGTACCAGGGCGGTGGTGCGGCCGAGTTCACCCGAGTTCACCCGAGTTCACCGAGTCCGCCAAGGAGGACGGATGACCACAGCACTGCCCGAACGCGACGGCCGCGAGGCCGTCGTCACGCTCGACCGGCGGGAGGGCCCGTACGGTGAGGTGGTGCTCCGGCAACGCGGTCGGGACTTCGAGATCATCGCCAACGGCTGCTTCCTGATGGACACCGCCGACGGGCGCTCGGAGCGGCTGCTGATCCAGACGGCGCTGGACGAGCTGGACCGTACGGCCGGTGGCCCGGTCGAGCGGCCGTCGGTGCTGATCGGGGGCCTCGGGGTCGGATTCTCGCTGGCGTACGCGGCGGCCGAGCCGCGCTGGGGGCGGATCGCCATCGTGGAGCGGGAGTCCGCGATCATCGACTGGCACCGGACCGGCCCGCTCGGCGCCTTCTCGGGCGGTGCACTGGACGACGAGCGGGTCGAGGTTCTCCACACCGACCTGCTGGAGTACCTCGCGGCGGCGGACGGCGAGCGCTACGACGCGCTGTGCCTCGACATCGACAACGGGCCGGACTGGACCGTCACCGAGTCCAACGACGGGCTGTACGGCGCGGACGGGCTGACGGTGCTGTGGCACCGGTTGCGGCCCGGCGGGGTGCTGGCCGTGTGGAGTGCGCAGCCTTCGCGGGCCTTCGAGGACGCGCTGCGGGCGGTGGGGTTCTCGGACGTGGTGACGCACGAGGTCCCGGTCGCCCGGGGGTGCCGGACGTGGTGCACGTGGCCCGGCGGGCGGGCTGAGCGCCGAAGCCGGTCCGGCCGGGGCGGAGCAGGTACGCCCGGAGCGTGGGTGAACCCGTGGGCGGTGTGCGGCGGTGTGCGGCGGTTGGCGGCGGAGCGGATCGCGGCCGACCTCCGACGGCGCTCGCGGCAGGGGAGTTGGCGCCGGGGGAGAGGGGCCGGAAGCGGGTAACGGATGACAGCCGACAGGTAACAGATTTCAGATTTCGTTCGCTGAAATCTGAAATCTGTCGACTGTCGGCCGTCATCCGTTCGCCGTGTCACCGCGCGGCGGCTCGCCGCGCCTCCGGCTCAGCCGAACGGGCGGTTCTCCGGCTCGGCGCCGGCTGCGGCTACCGGCTTCGGTTCGTCCGTCGGCAGGGCCGGGATGCCCTCCATGGAGAAGGGGTTGAAGTCCGGCGGCGGGACCATCACCGGCGTGCCCTTGCGCGGACCTGCCTCCTCCGCGTCCCCGGGCTGCTCCGATCCCTGTGCCGCCGCTTCCCCTGCGACGGGCGGGGCCTGGGCCGGGACGACGGGCGGGGTCGAGGGCGGCGGCGGGACGGCGGGGCCCTGCGAGGGGAGGGTGGTGCCGAACGGATCGGCCTTCTGCTCGGCCGTGACCGTGGTCCCGAACGGGTCGGCGACCGGAGCGGCGCCGGCGGGCCGGGCCGCGGGCGCGTCGCCCGGCGCGTCCGGGATGCCCTCCATGGAGAAGGGGTTGAAGTCAGCCGGCGGGACCATCACCGGCGTGCCCTTCGGGCGGTCCTCGACATCCGGCGCCGTGTCCTCCCCATCGGAGGAGGGGACCTCCGCGACGGGCGCGAAGGGGTTGAAGTCCGCGGGAGGCACCCGTACCGGTGTGCCGCGCAGGTGCACCGGCTTCTCCTCCGCCTCCTTCTCGGCGGCCACGGCGGCGGCAGCGACGGCAGCGGCAGCGGGGGCTTGAGCCGGAACCTGAGCCGGAGCAGGGGCGGGCGTCCGGACCGGAGCGGGAGCCTGGACCGGAACGCCGCTCATCGCGGCCGGCACGCCGTCCCAGCCGAACTGGACGCTCTTCAGCAGCTCCGCGAACGCCTCCGTGTACAGCTCCCAGTCCTCCGGCCGCGCCGTGGACAGCTGGGCGCACAGCACCGTCCCGCCGTCCGGCAGCGGCACGAAGGCCTGGACGGCCGAGGTGACCACCCAGCGCCGCTGCCCGTCGGCGGCCAGCGGGCCGGGCACCGGGGCGGTCCGGCCCTCGACCAGGACGGCGGCCGGACCGGCCGGCAGCAGGACGGTCCACACCTCGGCGTGCCGCCGGACGGTGGCCAGTTCGGTGGCGAGCGCGGTGATCGGCAGCGGGTGCCGGGCGAGCGAGACGACGAGGGCGGCGTCCGAGGTGCGGTCGTCCAGCTCCAGGGCGCAGACGCCGGCGTAGACGACGCCCGCGTCGCGGATCAGGTCGGCCAGAGTGGCGGAGATCACCGCGAAGTCGCGCCGCGGCTCCGGGCCGGTGGCGCTGAACAGTTCCTCGGCGACCTCCGCCAGGTGCCGGGCCAGTTCGTCGGCGGCCGCCACGGTGGCCGGGTCCGTACCGCCCGTCCGGTCCGTGTCGCCCGTCCGGTGCGTGCCGTCGGGCAGTGCCGACAGCGGGGGCACCGCACGGGCGGAGACGCCGGGCGGGCCGCCCGGGGAGGTCAGCGCGTGGAAGCCGGGCGGCACGACCAGCCGGACCTCGGCGCCCGCGCCGGTGGGCAGTTCGACCGGTTGCCGGGTCTGCTGCCCGGCCGCCAGCGCGGCCAGCGCGGGGGCGAACGGCGGGCGCAGCTTGGCGTCGGCGAACTCGCCGGTGACCGGGAGCTGGAACAGCGCGGCCGAGGTGGTGCCCCGGTCGGCGATGGCACCGCGCACCGCGCCGCCGCCGTACCGGGCCTGGAGCGCGGTGACCACCCGGTCGGTGAGCCGTGCGCCGGTGCCCGGCCGGGCGGTGCCGGCGGTGGTCACCGTGCCGAGCCGGTCGAGGGCGGTGTGCACCGGGCCGTTGGGGGCCAGGGACAGGCCGAACAGCGTTTCGGCGGCGGGGTGTTCGGCCGCCCGCGGGGCACTCAGCGAGGCCGCCGGGTGGCGCGAGGTGCGCTCGTCGAAGAGGGCGTCGGTGAGAGTGCCGAGGGTCGCGCAGACCTGCTCCGCCGCCGCGAAGGGATTGGCCTCCACGCTGAACTGCACGTCCTGGGTCACCTGGTGAGCCCCCCGCTCTGCTCCGTCTGCCGTCGGTGGTTCGGGTGGGACCGGGCCCGCCGCGGCGGCGGGTCGTCAGATCCCGGCTCATTCCTATCAGAGCCCGCCGTCCGGACCGAACCGCAGGATGACCCGATGATCACTCGGTGGTGGTGCCGGTGGCCTGCGCGGACCCGTCCTCGGGGGTGCCGGCGGCGAGCGCGGTGACCGCCTCGACGATCCCCGGCACGGCGAACAGCCCCGCGAGGTCCCGCACGAGGCGCCCGGTCGGGCCGTCCGGGCGTTCGTCGGCGAAGAAGGAGGCCAGTTCGGCGGCGAGGGCCGGTTCGCGGGCGGCGGTGAGGGTGAGCGAGGCGACGAACTCCTGCACCAGGTGCAGCTGGAGCTCCTCCAGCGGCACCGAGCGCTCGACCAGCCACTCCAGCGAGGTGATCTCGGCGTTGGCGATCCAGGCCCGGACGGTCAGCCGCAGTCCGGCGCTCGGCTCGGGGAGCGCCAGGTGGGCCAGGATCTGCTCCTGCGCGGCCCTGCGCACGTCGTCGATCACCGCCGAGGTGCCCGCGCTGGCCGCCACCGAGCCGCCGCGCAGCAGCGCGGCGAAGCCCGGCCCGTGGCTCTGCACGAAGTCCAGGTAGCGGCCCATCACCCGGTAGAGCCGCTCCGACAGCGGCCCGTCCATGGGCTCCTCGAACCGGGCCGACAGCTCCTGCCCGGCCCGCCGCAGCGACTCCTCGTACAGCGCCTGCTTGCCGGGGAAGTAGTGGTACACCAGGGGCCGGGAGGCCCCCGCGGCGGCGGCGATGTCGTCGATCGACACTTCCTCCGGCGGCCGTCGGCTGAACAGTTCCAGTGCCACGGCGATCAGCTGCTCCCGCCGCTCGTCCACGCTCAGCCGCCGACGCGGCCGCTCGCCCGCCGCCCGGGCGGAGGCGGAGGTCCGTGCTGCGCGATCGGCCGTCGGTGACGGCGTACGGGAGGCCATGCGCGCCACCCTAGTTCGTCGAGGGCCCTGCGGTGGAGACAGGGGCCCACTGCACTCCGGCCCGCGCACCGGCCCCGAACGCCGAGGTCGTGGCGGCGCTACGCGGACCGGAGGTCCAGGTAGCGGCGGTAGGCCTCGCGCCCGTCGGCGACGAAGGAGTCGCGGGTGAGGCGGTCGGCGAGTTCGGCGGGGGTGAGCCAGGTGTGCCAGGCGACCTCGGACTCCTGGGGGGAGACCGGGCCGTCCCACTCGGCCTCGTACATGTCGCACCACCAGGAGAGCCGGTCCTGCTCGAAGAGGAACTTGAACAGGGGGCGCGGGGCGATGCCGTGCACGCCGAGCTCCTCCTCGGCCTCGCGGACGGAGGCCTCGGCGTAGGTCTCGCCGGAGCCGACCACGCCGCCGACGAACATGTCGTACGCGCCGGGGGCGAAGAGCTTGGTGTCGGTGCGGCGGTGGACGAAGATCCGCCCGGCCGGGTCGCGGACCAGGATGAAGACGCAGCGGTGGGTGAGCCCGCGCCGGTACACCTCGCCGCGCAGGGCGGTCCCGATCACGCGGTCGTGCTCGTCGACGATGTCCAGCAGTTCCTCGGCAGGGTTGGTCATGAGGGACAGGTTAGGGTTTCGGGGCTCGGTTCGAACGGATTCGATCGAAGGAGATCGAAAACGAACACGAGTGGCACGAGAAGCAACGGAACTGGTCGAGGGCGGCACGCGGTGGTGGAGATCTGGGGCGAGACGGCCGAGGGGTTCGAGCCCGTACGGGCGGCCTTCGTGCGGAACTTCGCCGACTACGGCGAGCTCGGTGCGGCCTTCGCGCTGTATGTGCGCGGCCGCAAGGTGGTCGACCTGTGGGGCGGTGACGCCCGCCCCGAGGTCGGCGGCCGGCCGGCGCCCGCGGTGCCGTGGACGGCGGACACCGCGCAGGTGCTGCGCTCGGTCACCAAGGGCCTGACCGCGACCACCGCGCTGCTCCTGGCCGAACGCGGCCTGCTCGACCTGGACGCCCCGGCGGCCTCGTACTGGCCGGAGTTCGCGGCGGCCGGCAAGGGCCGGATACCGGTGGGCTGGCTGCTCTCGCACCAGGCCGGAGTGCCCGCGCTGGACGTGCCGCTGCGGCTGGAGGACGTGCTCACCTGGGAGCGCGCGGCCGCCGCCGTCGCCGCGCAGGCGCCCGCCTGGGAACCCGGCACCGCGCACGGCTACCACCCGTACACCTTCGGCTGGCTGGTCGGCGAGGTGGTGCGCCGGGTCAGCGGCCGGACGGTGGGCCAGTTCTTCGCCGAGGAGGTCGCCCGGCCGCTCGGGCTGGACCTGTGGATCGGGCTGCCGGCCGGCGCCGCGCCCAGGGTCGGCAGACTCGTCGACCTCCCGGCGCCGGACGCGGCCCGGACCGGTCCGAGCGGGCTGCGGCTGCGACCCAAGCAGTCCGTCCGGGACGCCTACCAGGACCCGGCCTCGCTGACCGCCCGCTCCTTCGCCTCGGTGCGCCCCGGCGTGGACCTCAACGACCCGGCGGTGCAGGCCGCCGAGATCCCCGGCGCCGGCGGCATCGGCACCGCCCGGTCACTCGCCCGGTTCTACGCGGCACTGATCGGCGCGGCCGACCGCCCGGACGGCTCCGGCGCGCTGCTGCCGCCGCTGCTCGGCCCCGAGGTGCTGGCACGCGCGGTCGAGCCGGCGGTGAGCGGGCCGGACCGGGTGCTGATCGTCAACTCCACCTTCGGCCTGGGCTTCTGGCGGCACGGCCCGACCGCGCCGATGGCCTCCCCGGCGAGCTTCGGCCACCCGGGTCGGGGCGGTTCGCTCGGCTTCGCCGACCCCGACCTGCGGCTGGGCTTCGGCTACGTCACCAACGGCATGCAGCCGGGCGTCACCGGGGACATCCGCTCGCGGAACCTGATCCGCGCGGTGCGGGGGTGCCTGGGGCTGGACCGGTAGCCTCAGGCCTGGCCGGTCTCGAAGCGGTGGATCTTCCCGCCGTCGACGGTGAAGCGCCAGGCGGTGCGCATGGTGCCCCAGGTCTCGTTGGTGAACTCGGCGACCAGCGCGTGGCCTCCGCTCGACTCGGTCTGGACGGCCATCCGGCCGTTCGGGCCGAAGATCTCCCGGTCGACCCAGTCCGCCAGGTCGCGCTCGGAGCCGTCGTCGGCCATGGTCGCGTCCGGGGCCAGCAGCGCGAAGAAGGCCTCGCGGTCGCCCGCGTTGACCGCGGTGACGAAGGCGCGGACGGCGGGGTCGCTGAGTTTCGTGGGGGCGATGGTCACGCGGGACTCCCTGATGGGGGTGAGGGGCGGGGAGTCCTGTTTACGGCTTTCGCGCGGGCTGTCCGGGCATGTCGGCGGCGCGTCGGTGAATTGGCCGCATTCATGTGCTTTGATCCCCGGAACAGGCGATTCGCCCCGGAGCCCGCCACGGGGAGTGGCGAGGGAGCGGGAGGCCCCGACGGGCCTCCCGCTCCGCTTTCCCGGCCTCCCTGGCTCGTCGGGTCTAGAAGAAGCCGACCGCGTGTCTAGAAGAAGCCGACCGCGTCGGGGGAGTAGCTGACCAGCAGGTTCTTGGTCTGCTGGTAGTGCTCCAGCAGCGCCTTGTGGGTCTCCCGCCCGATGCCGGAGTTCTTGTAGCCGCCGAAGGCCGCGTGGGCCGGGTAGGCGTGGTAGCAGTTCGTCCAGACCCGGCCCGCCTGGATGGCGCGCCCGGCCCGGTGGGCGGTGTTGATGCTGCGGGTCCACACGCCCGCGCCGAGCCCGTACTGGGTGTCGTTGGCGAGCGCGACGGCCTGGTCGAAGCCGTCGAAGCGGGTGACCGAGACGACCGGTCCGAAGATCTCCTCCTGGAAGACCCGCATCGAGTTGTCGCCCTCGAAGACCGTCGGCGTGACGTAGTACCCGCCGGCGAGCGCGCCGCCAAGGTCGGCCCGCTCGCCGCCCACCAGGATCCTGGCGCCCTCGTCCTGGCCGATCTCGAAGTAGGAGAGGATCTTCTTCAGCTGCTCGACGCTGACCTGGGCGCCGACCTGGGTCTCGGTGTCCAGCGGGTTGCCCTGGCGCATCGCCCGCACCCGCGCCAGGCCGTCGCCGAGCAGCCGCTCGTAGACCGGGGTCTCGATCAGGGCGCGGCTGGGGCAGGTGCAGACCTCGCCCTGGTTGAGGGCGAACATCGCGAAGCCCTCGACGGCCTTGTCGTAGAAGGCGTCGTCGTCGGCGGCGACGTCCGCGAAGAACACGTTGGGGCTCTTGCCGCCGAGTTCCAGCGTGGCCGGGATCAGGTTCTCGGCGGCCGAACGGGCGATCAGCCGGCCGGTGCCGGTCTCGCCGGTGAAGGCGATCTTGCGGATCCGGGGGCTGGCGGCCAGCGGGGCGCCGGCCTCCTCACCGAAGCCGGTGACGATGTTGACCACGCCGGGCGGCACCAGGTCGGCGGTCAGCTCGGCGAGCAGCAGCACCGAGGCCGGGGTCTGCTCGGCGGGCTTGAGCACCACCGCGTTGCCGGCGGCGAGCGCCGGGGCGAGCTTCCAGACCGCCATCAGGATCGGGAAGTTCCACGGGATGATCTGGCCGACCACGCCCAACGGCTCGTGGAAGTGGTACGCCACGGTGTCCTCGTCCAGCTGGGAGAGGCTGCCCTCCTGGGCCCGCAGCGCACCGGCGAAGTAGCGCAGGTGGTCGACCGCGAGCGGGAGGTCGGCGGCCAGCGTCTCGCGCACCGGCTTGCCGTTCTCCCAGCTCTCCGCGACGGCCAGCTGCTCCAGGTTGGTCTCCATCCGGTCCGCGATCCGCAGCAGGACCTGCGCGCGCTCGGCGGCGGAGGTGCGGCCCCAGGCCGGGGCCGCGGCGTGGGCCGCGTCCAGCGCGGCCTCGATGTCCTCGGCGGTGCCCCGGGCGACCTCGGTGAACACCTCGCCGGTGACCGGGGTCGGATTGCCGAAGTACTCGCCGCGCACCGGAGGCGTCCATTCGCCGCCGATCCAGTGCTCGTACCGGGAGCGGTAGGCGACGATGCTGCCGGGCGTGCCGGGGGGCTGGTAGACCGTCATGTTCGCTGTCTCCTCGCTGCGTCGGGCGCCGCCGGGCACGGCTCTGGCCACGGGCGGCACGCCGGACCGCCCGTTCGGGGGCGGTCCGGCGGGAGGGGTCGGACACGCAATCGGACCGGCGCCCCGCCGGGGGCGCCCGCCGCCGAGCACGATAACCGCCGGGCGCCCGGCGCGGCTACGGTCCGTACGCGTGTCCGGTACGGAGGGTGTGTCTTCCGGTCGTTCGCGGGGGCCTGGTCCGCCGGACGTCCCGGACCGAATCTCCGCGGGACCCCTGGCGTGATCCCGATCTCCGCGGGAGCCCGGGGCCCGATCCCGATCTCCGCGGGCGTCCCGAAACGGATCACTGCGGGGGCGCGCGTTTCGGACGCACCCCCGCGACCCGCAGCCGCGCGCCGTCGCGCGTCGGTGGGGCTGTCCCCGGCGTGCCTCCGTAAGCCGCCGTGCGTCGGCCGGACCGCCCCCGCGGCGTGCCGCCGTGCGCCGCCGTACGGCCGGGGCGGCGCTCTCGGGTCGCGCCACCGCACGCCCGTCGGGCGGTCCGGGGCGCACGCCGGTCAGACCGCGTGGTACCGGCCGGTGCGGGCCTCCCAGCTGAGGTAGCCGGCCAGCCAGGTGAGCAGCCCGTCCGCATACCGCTGGGCGATCGTGCGTTCGATCCGGGAGAGGCCCAACTCGCGGTGGACGTCGGGCAGCCGGGCGTGCAGTTCGGCGCAGCGGTCGACCATCAGCTGGGCCTCGGCGATGACCGCCGCGCAGGCCTCCTCGGCCGAGCAGCGCCGTTCCCGCTGGACGATCATGACCAGGTTGTTCACGTCCCCGCGCGGCGCCTCCAGCGGGTAGGAGTGCACGTCGTTGCTGAGCGACGGTATGTCGGCGGCCAGCTGGCGGAGCTGACGCAGCACGGGGTGGTGCAGGACGGCGGCCGGGACCTCGAACTGGCCCAGGCGTTCGACCATGTCGAAGATGGTCTCCATCGCCGCGGTGCCCCGGCGGAGCTCCAGATAGCCGGCGCGGTCCGGCGGCCGGGTGGAGATCCGGCCGGCCGCCTCGGCCGGGTGGCTGGCCAGGTAGTACTCCCAGTTGTAGGCGGCGCGGGCCTGCCAGCGGGCCGGCATGCCCCGCATGCTGCGGTTCCACAGATCGGCGAAGGCGGTCTCGACCGCGGAGCCCTGGTCGGCGCGGGCGCCGTGCAGGACGGCGATCAGCCGTTCGCAGATCGGGGCCACCTCGGCGGGACGGCGGCCGAGCGGGCCGTCGAACTGGTCGTCGAAGAGGAAGTAGAAGCCCATCAGGTCGGCGGCCAGGGCGAGTTCGTCCGGGCCGGCGTCCGGATAGCCGAGTGCGGCGAGGTCCACCACCTCCCAGTGCGCGTAGCCGGGATGGTCGGCGTCGGGCAGCAGCGGGTGGCGGATCAGCCAGTCCCTGTGCAGTGCGGTGGCGTGGATGCCGTGCGGACTGCGGCGGTGCGGGAACGGAATCTGAAGTGAGGTGTCGTCAGACATCGGACTCCCGGTGCAGCGAAGGGTGGGGGCGCTTGTTGTTGGAGCGGTGATGGTGGGGGGAGTTGGCGCGACGGGGTGCGGACGGTGAGGGTGGGCTTCGCAAGATCATCCGCGCCTCGAAGGCCGTAGGGTATCTGATGCAATGATGGGATGTTAGGGATGTAGGGCAATTGCCCTTGACAGGGCCCCCAAACCCTCACCGTCCGCCCCAGCCTGCACGAATGCCCCACGGGGAGGTCCGCACGGCGCTAACCTCGGCTCCACGCAGTGATGGAGCTGTGACGCAGCGGGCGAGGCGGAGGCACGACGGTGACCGAGCAGGAGAACGCACTTCGGGCGGGCGGTGGTTCCGCCCACGACGGCGACGGCATCGCGCCCCGGGTCCGGTTGCGCGACCGCGACGCCGAACTGCGCTCGGTGGAGGCCGCTGTCGACCGGCTCTGCCGTGGCTTCGCCGCCGGCGGCACCGAGATCGGCGACCTGCTCACCTTCTCGGGCCGCCCCGGCATCGGCAAGACCAGTCTGCTGCACGAGGTCAGGCGGCTCGCCAAGCTCCGCGACGGTGCCACCGTGCTGTTCGCCCGAGGCGGTGAACGGCAGTTCAAGGAGCCGTACCACGTCCTGCGCCAGCTGCTCCAGCCCGTGCTCACCGACCTGAAGCCCGAGGTGTTCAGCCAGGTCATGGGCACCTGGGAGGAGGTCGTGGGACCGGCCATGGGCCTCAAGCAGCCCAAGGCCGGCGCCCGCCGCCTCGACCCGCAGGGCGTGCGCGACGGCCTCGACTACGTCCTCACCCAGCTCGCGCCGCGCCGCGCGCCGATGGTGATGATCGTCGACGACCTGCACTGGGCGGACGGCGAGTCACTCTCCTGGCTGACCAAGTTCGCCATCCGATCGAGTGAACTTCCCGTTCTGCTCGTCTTCGCCTTCCGGGAGGACGAGAACGACTGGCCCATCGAGACCCAGGACTTCCGGCGGGACGTCCTCCTCCTCAAGGGTCGCAAGCACGAGCTCAACCGGCTCACCCTCAGCTCCGTCACCGACATGATCCGCGCCGAGCTCGGCGACAGGGCCGAGGACGCCTTCTGCTACGAGTTCTGGAACGTCGTCAACGGCAACCCGTTCGAGGCCAACGCCCTGCTCGACCAGGTGCGCGAGCAGGAACTCGAACCGGTCGAGGAGAACTCCCGGCAGCTGCGCGAACTCGCCGTCGACGCCGCCGGGATGACCCTCAAGAGCTGGCTGGACCGGCTCGGCGCCAGCACCCTGCGCTTCGCCTGGGCCTGCGCGATGCTGGGCACCGACATCCGGGTCGACCTCGCCACCCGGATCTCCACCCAGAGCACCGAGGGCGCCCGCGACTCCATCAAGCAGCTGCGCAAGCAGCGCGTGCTGACCCAGAGCCCCAACGGGAACCTGGAGTTCGTCCACCCGCTGATCGCCAGCTCCATCTACAACACCATGCCGGACGCCACCCGCCTCGGCATGCACGGCATCGCCGCCGCCGAGATCGAGAACGCCGGACTCGGCCTGCTCGCCGCCTCCCGTCACCTGGTCGAGACCCACTCCGGCGAGGGCGACGACCGGATCGTCAAGAAGCTGCGCCGCGCCGCCGTCGAACACCAGCTGATCGGCGCCCCCGAGGCGGCCCAGCGCTGTCTGCACCGCGCGCTCAACGAGCCGCCCGCCGACGAGATCAAGGCCGAGGTGCTCTACGAACTCGGGTGCTCCGCGCTGCTCACCGACCCCGTCGCCACCGTCAACCAGCTCAAGCTGGCCCTCGACCCCGACGAGGTGCCGCTGCGCCCCGCCCTGCGCGTGGACGCCACCTTCCTGCTCTCCGAGGTGCTCGCCCACGCCGGTGAACTGGGCCAGGCGGCCCTGGTCTGCCAGGAAGAAGCCCTGAGGACCACCGAACCGGCCGGGCGCCAGCGGCTCCAGGCCGCCTCGTTCATGTGGCACGCCTTCCGCAAGTCCGAGGAGGACGGCCCGGGCCGCTCCGCCCGGCTCGGTGAGATGTGCCGGGGCCTGAGCGGGCGGGAGGCGGCCGACCGGGCCGTGCTCGCCATGCGCGCCTGGGACCTCACCCTGCGCGGCGCCGCCTCCGCCGATGCGCTCGCGCTCGCCGACGAGGTCCTCGACGGCGGCCGACTGCCCAAGGGCCTCGGCTGGACCGACACCACCTGGGGCTTCGAACTGCCCTCGATGCTCGGCCTGACGTACATCTACAACGACCGCATCGCCCAGGCCGAACGGCTGGCCGCGGACGCCATCATCCAGTTCGAGATCGCCGGGTGGAGCGGTGCCCACCGGGGCTTCGCCTACTTCCTGATGGGCCTGGCCCGGTTCCGCCGCGGCCTGCTCGCCGAGGCCGAGGACTTCCTGCGCCGGGCGTACCGCATCTCCGAGCGGATCGGGGAGAAGCTGCCGCTGGCGTGGGACGCGATCGGCGTGCTCGTCGACACCCTGATCGCCCGCGGCCGGGTCGACGAGGCCTGGAAACTGGCCAACGAGTTCGGCTTCCACCCGCCGTACCACGCGACGGCCATGGTGCTGCCGGACGCGGCCTCGCTGTACGGCAAGCTGCTGGTCGCCAAGGAGAAGTACGCGGGCGCGGCCGCCGCGCTCACCGAGGCGGGCGCCCAACTGGAGGTCCGCGGCTGGCACAACACCGTCTGGGCGCCCTGGGCCGGCCACCTCGCCATCGCGATCGCGGACGACGAGCCCGAGCGTGCCCGCGACTACGCCCAGCGGGCGGTCCGGGACGCACGCAACTTCGGCACCGCCTCGGCGATCGGCAGCGCGCTGCGCCTGCAGGCCCGGATCGAGGACGGCCAGGCGGCGGTCGAACTGCTGGAGGACGCCGTGGCGTACCTCGGGCAGTCCCCGGCCGGTTACGAGCACGCCGTCGCCCTGGTCGACCTCGGTGCCGCGCTGCGCCGGGTCGGGCGGCTGGAGGACGCCCAGGAGTACCTGTACCAGGGCATCGAACTGGCCCAGCACTGTTCCGCGGAGGGGCTGGTCGACCGGGCCCGGCGGGAGCTGGCCAACTACGGCCTGCGGCCCAACCGGCTGGGGCTGCGCGACTTCCGGGACACCCTGGAGACGCTCAGCAGCGCCGAGTGGGAGGTCGCCAAGCGGGCCGTGCAGGGCGTGCCGCCGCAGCGGATCGCCGACGAGCTCGGGGTGCCGCTCGGGCTGGTCAACCGTCGGTTGGCGGCGGTCTACCGCAAGGCGGGCAGCGGGCCGGACGGCCTGGCCTCGGCGCTCGGTCTGCCGCCGCAGCAGCAGCGGGACGCGGGCCGGCTGGAGGAGCTGGACGGCTAGGAGCGGCCCCGGGGTCGGTCGTGGCGCCCGGCGGTCGTGGCCGGTGCACGGTGCGCGGGTGGGGCGCCCGGTTCGTGGCGGGCGCCTGGCGGTCGTGGCCGGAGCCCGGTGCGCGGGTGGGGCGCCCGGCGGTCGTAGGGGGCGCCAGATGGTGGACGGCGGCGCGGGAGGCGGCGCGTGGGTTCGCGGAAGCGCCCCCGCGGCCGCCGCCGTCGCTAGGCTGACGGACACGGGGCTGCCGCGGCGACCCCTCGACGGACCCGGAACCGGGCGGCCGCGGCGCGACCCGGCCGCGAGTGAGGAGCAGGCCCATGGCGAGCGAGGCCACCAGCGTGCGGCAGGAACCCCTGGAGCCCTCGGGCGCGGGCGCCGCGATCGAGCGCTGGACGCTCACGGCGGGCCCGTACGAGGCGAGCGTGCTCACCCTCGGCGCGACCCTGCACACCCTGAGCGCACCGGACCGCTCCGGCCGCGTCGCCCAACTGCTTCTGGCCACCGACCGGTTGTCCGAGATCCTCGGCCCGGCCCGGCACTACGGCACGGTGGTGGGCCGGTACGCCAACCGGATCGACGGCTCGTCGGTCACCATCGACGGCGAGGAGCACCAGCTCGCCCCCACGGGTGGCGGCATGACCCTCCACGGCGGGCCGGACGGCTTCGCACACCGGATGTGGGAGGCCGGGCCGGTCGACGGCGGCGTGCGGCTGGCGCTGCACAGCCCGGACGGTGACCAGGGCTTCCCGGGCGCGCTGGACGTCACCGTCACCTACACCCTGGACGCCTCCGGCGAGCTGGTGATCGCCTACCGCGCCGTCACCAGCAAGCCGACCGTCGTCAACCTCACCAACCACGCGTACTTCAACCTCTCGGGTGAAGGCAGCGGCGACGTCCTCGGTCACCTGCTCACCCTGGACGCCGACACGTACACCCCCGCCGACGAGCGGCAGATCCCGTACGGCCGGACCGAGCCGGTGGCCGGCACGCCCTTCGACTTCACGGTGGCCACGCCGATCGGCAAGTCGGTGCACGACGAGCACCCCCAGCTGACCGGGCCCGGCGGCTACGACCACAACTGGGTGCTGCGCGGCCGGCCGGGGGACGGCAGCCCGGCGCGGGCCGCGCTGCTGGAGGACCCGGTCAGCGGCCGCACCCTGGAGGTGCTGAGCACCGAGCCGGGCGTCCAGGTCTACACGGCGAACAAGTTCCAGGGCGCGGTCACCGGCGCGCGCGGCGTCCCCTACGGGCCGTTCGCCGGGATCGCGCTGGAGACCCAGCACTTCCCGGACTCCCCGCACCACCCGGCGTTCCCCAGCACGGAGCTGCGGCCGGGGGAGGAGTTCCGCTCGACGACCGTGCTCCGGCTGGGGACCAACTAGTGAGCTGGTCCGGAGATTCTTGAGCAGTAGCGGCAGATTCGGTCGATGATCTGGTCGGCGGTCTTGGTCCACTTGAATGGGTGGGCGCTGT
>NZ_JBSHBN010000022.1:0-76200 GCF_053612025.1 Kitasatospora sp. NPDC054768 | reverse complement strand
GAGAGCTCACACCCCGGTACACCCCCCGAGGGGGCGGGCAACGCCACCCGCCCGGCCCCCCCCCCTCGGGCGTTCCACGCCGCGGTCCCGTCCCGCCGATCGTTCCCGGGGCCCCGACCCGCCTCCGCCTCAGGTCACTAGGCTCGGGGCGCCGGGAGTCCCCGGCGGACCGGCGGGTCGCCGGCAGGACAGCAGGGAGAGCAGCCCATGAGCACGCCGCCGTTTCTGACGCTGCCCCGGTGCGCGCGGGCCGAGCGGGTGGTGACCGGGCGTGGGGAGTTCGCGGCGCTGCGGGCGGAGCCGGCCGGGCCGGTGCGCGGCTCGGCGCTGCTGGTGCCGGGGTTCACCGGCAGCAAGGAGGACTTCATCGCGCTGCTGGAGCCGCTGGCGGCGGCCGGGTACCGGGTGACGGCCGTGGACCAGCGCGGGCAGTACGAGACCGGCGGCCCGGACGACCCGGCGGCGTACGGCGTCGGGGCGCTCGGCGCGGACGTACGGGCGCTGACCGGGGCGCTGACCGCCGACGGCACCCCCTTGCACCTGCTGGGGCACTCCTTCGGCGGCCAGGTGGTGCGCGAGGCGGTACTCGCCGCGGCCGCCGAGGGCCCGCTGCCCTGGCGGTCGCTGACCCTGGTGTCCACCGGCCCGGGCGCGATCGATCCGGCCGAGGCGGCCCGCACCGAGCTGCTGCTGGACGCCCTGCGGGGCATGGACCTGGAGCAGATCTGGCAGGTCATGCGGCAGTTGGAGGCGGAGAGCGGGCAGCCGCGGCCGAACCTGGAACCGGCCGTCGCGGAGTTCCTGCACCGGCGCTGGCTGGCCAACGTGCCGCGGGCGCTGTCCGTCACCGGCGGCCATCTGGTGGCCGCGCCGGACCGGGTGGCGGAGCTGGCCGCCGCCACCGCCGGACTGCCGCTGCTGGTGCTGTCGGGCGTGCGGGACCACGCCTGGCCGGTCCCGGAGCAGACCGCGATGGCCGAGCGGCTGGGTGCCCGCCGGGTGGTGGTCGCGGACGCCGGCCACTCCCCCAACGCCGAGCGGCCGGCCGCCACGGCCGAGGCGCTGGCCGCTTTCTGGGGCTGACGCGGCCGGCGCCGACGCCCGCCGGACCGGTCCGGTTCCCCCGGTTCACCGAAAGTGGTCTGTACCACTTCTGCAACTTCGACCGGCTTCACCACAGGACAAAATTCGTTAGTTACGGTAATCTTTGATTCTGTCCGGGAATCATCGCCGGCCTCCGCTCGGCGCCAATCTCCCGAAACCTGGACTTTACGGACGGGCAACGGCCCGGTAGCACCGCCACGTCACCGTGGTTCACGAGGCACTGGACGCACCAGGCAAGCAAGGGGGGCCCTTGCCGCAGCAGACCGCCGCACCCGCGACTACGACCCGCCCGGTCCGGTCTCACCGCCGGATCCGCAGGACCCCGAAAGGGCTGATACCGACTCAGCCGCGACCGCCCCGCCCCGCGGGGTCAGGAAAGGAGACGCCCATGACGAAGACCATGCGCTTCGAGATCGTCCGGCTCGACGACACCAACGGCTCCGCCGCCGACCGCCTCATCGCCGACGCCGCCACCGTGCGCGAGGTCGTCGACGCCGCCGCCCGCACCGGCGAGCGCCTGCTCATCCGCCCGTGCCCGACCGTCTGACCCGGCGCGGCGCCTCCGACCCGGAGCCCACACCCGCCGCCGACGACCCGGGAGCGTCCGATCCGGACGTTCCGATACCCGACTGACGCCCCGTCACCGCATTCGCCGATGACGGGGCGTCAGTGCGTTCGGGGTCGGAGCCGGAACGTTTGCCGCCGCCCGGGACGGGACATCCCCCAACGGGAACCGCCCGCGCCGCGCCCACCCGGTGCCGGTCCGGGCGTCCGCCACCGACAGGTGCCGCCGAGCCCTCCGTACGGGTGATCGTCCTTGACGCGGCGGTCCGGAGGGAGGAGCGTTGACGGCTATGAGGGGCGAGCCAAGCTGCCCGAGGTGCGCCGGTCGGGTCCGCGCCCCCGGTCTGTTCTCAGACACCTGGCAGTGCGACCGGCACGGAGCCGTGCACCCGATGCAGCCCGTGCTGCCCCCGAGTGTGGAGGCCCTCGGCGTCGCCGTCGCCCGCTCCCAGGTCCCGGTCTGGCTGCCCTGGCCGCTCCCGGTCGGCTGGCTCTACACCGGCATCGCCCACGTCGGTGACGACGTTTCGGGAGCCCGGGCCACCGCCGTCGCCTGCTCCGGACCGGCCCCGCTCGGCGGCTTCGGCGAGCTGGTGCTGATCGCCGAGGAGCTGGGCGTCGGCCTCGGTGCCCGCTACGCGGGCCTGCCCGGGCCGGACCCGGGCGACTCCGTCGGCCTCTACAAGCCCGCCGACGCCAAGCTGATGGCCGCCGGGCGGCCCACTCCGATGTTCCACGTCCCGGACGCCCCGGCCGACCGCGCGGTGTTCGCCGGCGAGGGCCGCGGGCTCTGGCTCTGGGCGGTCGCCTGGCCCGAGCAGTCCGCGCTGGTGATGTACGACGAACTGGTGCTGACCGACCTTCGCGAGGCGGGCGCCGAACTGGACCTGCTGCCCTGCGGGGCGCTCTCCCCCCGGCTGCTCGGCTGACCGCTGGCCTATCCTGGGCGGCACCCACGAGCCCCCAGGAGCCCGACCCGTGCGCATCGACCTGCACGCCCACAGCAACGCCTCCGACGGCACCGACAGCCCGGCCGAGCTGGTCGCCGCGGCCGTCGCCGCGGACCTCGACGTGGTGGCGCTGACCGACCACGACACCGTGGCCGGCCACGCCGAGGCCGCCGGGGCGGTGCGCGAGCTGCCCGCCGGCAGCCGGCTGACCGTCGTCCCGGGCGCCGAGCTGTCCTGTGCCGTGGACGGCATCAGCATGCACCTGCTGGCGTACCTGTTCGACCCCGAGGAGCCGGAGTTCGCGCGCGAGCGGGACCTGGTGCGCACCGACCGGTTCCGGCGCGGTCGGGCGATCGTGGAGCGCTGCCGGGAGCTCGGCGCGGACATCAGCTGGGAGCAGGTGCGGCGGATCGCCGGGGCCGGCTCGGTCGGGCGGCCGCACATCGCCAGCGCGCTGGTCGAGGCGGGCGTGGTGGCCACCGTCTCGGACGCCTTCACCGCCGACTGGCTGGCCAACGGCGGGCGGGCGGACGTGCGCAAGCACGAGACCGACCCGGTCGCGGCGGTCCGGCTGGTCCGGGCGGCCGGCGGGGTGCCGGTGTTCGCCCACCCGGGCGCGGTCAAGCGCGGCCGGACGGTCTCCGACCAGGTGATCGCCGACCTCGCGGCGGCCGGGCTGGCCGGGCTGGAGGTCGACCACACCGACCACGACGAGGACACCAGGGTCCGGCTGCGCGGCCTGGCCGGCGAGCTCGGCCTGCTGGTCACCGGCTCCAGCGACTACCACGGCACCCGCAAGACCGTCCGGCTCGGCGAACACACCACCGACCCCGAGGTGTACGGGGCACTGCTGGCGCAGGCCACCGGCGCCAAGCCGATCGAGCGCTGAGCGGACGCGAGGACGGACGCGGGGACGGACGCGAACGCGGGGGCAGGGGACTCATGATCCCTTGCCCCGGGGTTCGACGCCGCCGCACCCCGTCCGATCGCACCGCGGTCAGTCCAGCCGGACGCCGCGGCGGTTCGGGTCGCGCAGGTCGGCGCCCTGGTCGAGCCAGCGCTCCTGCAGCGCGGCCGCGCCGTGCACCCGCTTCCAGCCCGCCTCGTTGGGCGTCATCGGCAGCAGCGGCAGGAAGCGGACCGGATCGGCCGGCTCGGCCAGTTCCAGGTCCTCGACCAGGCCGCCCGGTTCGGCCGCGAGCACCGAGGTGAAGGGCGCGCCGTCCCAGAGCGGGGAGCCGAGGTCCAGCGAGCCGCCCGGGGCCACCACCAGGCCCTCGACCTGCGGGGTGGCGGCGAAGGTGGCCAGGGTGCGCAGCACGCTGTCGCGCCCGCCCCGGACGGTCAGCACCAGTTCGGCGCGCGGGCCGCGCACCTGGTCGGCGACCGGCGCGGTCGGGTCGGCCATCGGCGCGGCGGACATGCCGAGCGTGGCGTACCGCACGAGGTCCTCGGTGTCCGGGCCGAAGCGCAGCACCTCGATCCGGTCGGCACCGAGGAAGGTGACCGCGGCGCGGCCGCCCGGCTCGCCGAAGGTGGAGATCAGCCGGGCCTCGACGGCGGCCAGCACCGCCTCCCGGGAGAGCTCCGGGGAGGTGCCGCCGTGGGGGTCGCCGAAGAGCGGGAAGTCGTGCGCCATGCCGGTGAGCGTAACCCCCGGGGGTTCGCGGGCCGCGTGCGGGCGGGTGCGCGGGCGCTCGCGGCGGGGCCGCACAAGGATCCTGTAAAGCCTTCGGAAACCTCCGGGAAACCCCACGGCTTCGACGCCCGGTCAGATGTTAGGGTGAGCGACTGGCCACCGGGATCGTTTCGTCCCGGGGCGGCGGCGCGAAGGAGGTGGTTGCGGTGGATACCGGCCGACCATGCAGTACCGGCAGCTCTACCCGGCCCCGACTCCCCCGTACCCCGCGCCCCGCAGGCCCAACCGGCTGAATCAGCCGCGGTAGCCCCGGGCACAGGCCCCACGGCGGACGGACCGGCCGGGAGAGCACTTTCATCCCCCGTTTCACCGGTGTTCTCCGCCGTCGTACCGCGGCCGAACGTTTTTCCTTCCGCGCCGCCGCGCGACGGTTCCTGCCTCTGGGAGCCTGCCATGTCGATGATCAACAGCCTGCGCGCCGCCGTCCGCACCAACCGCCGCCGCGGTGCGTCCGGCGTCTACGACGTCCTGCCCGAGGACGCCGGTTCGGCGGTCGTGGACTGCGCGGTCTACCAGCACGGCAAGCGCAGGGGCGAGACGTGCAGCCCCCGCGAGGCCGCCCGGCGGGTCAAGGCCGCCCACCAACTCCCCGAGGGCGAGGGATCGTTCAGCTGGATCGGGCTGCACGAGCCGACCGAGGCCGAGTTCGAGGGGATCGCCCAGCGCTTCGGCCTGCACCCGCTCGCGGTCGAGGACGCGGTGCACGCGCACCAGCGCCCCAAGGTCGAGCGCTACGACAGCGTGCTGTTCGCCGTCTTCAAGACCATCCGCTACGTGGAGCACGACCAGCTCACGCCCACCAGCGAGGTGGTGGAGACCGGCGAGCTGATGGTCTTCGCCGGCCGGGACTTCGTCATCACCGTCCGGCACGGCGGCCACGGCTCGCTGCAGGAGCTGCGCCACCGGCTGGAGGCCGACGCGGACGAGACCGGGCTGCTCTCCAAGGGCCCGGCGGCGGTGCTGCACGCGATCGCCGACCACGTGGTGGACAACTACCTGCTGGTCGCCGAGCGGCTCCAGAACGACGTGGACGAGATCGAGTACGGCGTCTTCTCGGCCAAGGGCGGGCGCAGCGCCGATGTCGGCCGGGTCTACCAACTCAAGCGCGAGGTACTGGAGTTCAAGCGTGCCGTGGTGCCGCTGCTGCGCCCGATGCAGCAGCTTTCCGAGCCGCTCCAGCGGCTGGTCGACCCGGACATCCAGAAGTACTTCCGGGACGTCGCCGACCACCTGGCCCGGGTCGCCGAGCAGGTGCACGGCTTCGACGAGCTGCTGAACTCGCTGCTGCAGGCGAACCTGGCGCAGGTCTCGGTGGCGCAGAACGAGGACATGCGCAAGATCACCGCCTGGGCGGCGATCTTCGCGGTGCCCACCATGATCACCGGCGTGTACGGCATGAACTTCGATTACATGCCCGAGCTGCACCACGAGTACGGCTACCCGATGGTGCTCGGCGCGATCGTGCTGATCTGCGTCGGGATGTACCGGGGCTTCCGCCGCAACGGCTGGCTCTGACCGCCGCGGCCGGCTCCGGGCCGACGGTCAGCGCCGCCCACCGCGGGCGACCAGGACCAGGCCGAGCAGGATCAGCACCACCGCCGGGTAGGCGGCCGCCGGGGGCCACTGGCCCAGCCAGAGGGCGGCGATCAGCGCCGCACCCGGGGTCTCCAGCAGGATCGCGGTGGAGGTGATCGACGGCCCGAGGTTGCGCACCACGCGGTTGCTCAGCGAGTGGCCGAGCAGCTGGGCGGCGACCATCAGCAGCACGATCTGCCACCACACCCCGGCCGGCCATCCGGCCAGCGGCGTTCCGGCCACCAGGCAGATCCCCAGCAGCACGACCGCCGTGGTGGCGTAGCAGACCAGGGTGTAGGCGGTGGTGCTGACGGTCCTGCGGACCTCGGCGCCCAGCAGCATGTACCCGGCCGCGGCCAGGCCCGCGCCGAGCGCGAGGGCGTCGCCGAGCAGTGCGCGCGGGGAGAGCGAGAGGTCCACGCCGGTCAGCACCAGCACGCCGGCGAAGGCGACGATCGTGCCGGTCCAGACCGCTCGCGGCGCCCGGACGCCCATCAGCCGCATCAGCAGGATGGTCCACAGCGGGGTGGTGGTGACCAGGGCGGTGGCCGAGGCCACCGAGGTCATCCGCAGGCTGGGCATCCAGAGCGCGAAGTGCACACCGAGCAGCACTCCCGCGGCCACCGCGAGCAGCAGTGCCCGCCGGCCGATCCCGCGCAGTTCGGCGCGGTGGCGCAGCAGCGCGTACGGGCCGAGGACGCCGACCGACATGACGTTGCGCCAGAAGGCGATCGCCAGCGCGGGCGCGGCGGTGGCGCTGATCAGCGGACCGGACAGCGAGATGCCGCCGATCGAGACGGCGAGCAGCAGCAGGTCGAGGGTGGGGAGCGGGTGCGCCGGCCCCGGGCCGGCGGTCGCGGTCGCGGGGGCGGTCGCGGGGGCGGTCGGGGCGGCGGTCGGGGCGGCGGAGGGGGCGGTCGCGGGCCGGGCGGCGGACACGGCGCTCCTTGCTGGTCGCGGGGGTGGGGCGGTCATACGGTAAGGCCCGTGGCGGCGCAATGGAACTGTCGCCCGGAGGCTGAGACGTCCGACCGGCTCCGGACCGCTCCGCCGGAGGGCCCCCGGTGGCCGTACGCTGTCCGCCATGGACCGTACGCCCGCCGCCGCGACCGCCGACGACTTCCTCGACCAGGCCCTGCTGGAGGAGGCCGCGAAGAAGTCCGGCCTGCTCTGGGTGCGCGCGGACGGGCAGGAGCACGCCCGGCCGCTGTGGCACGCCTGGCACGACGGCGCCGTCGTGGTGGTCGGCGGGGGCGGCGAGCAGCCGCTGCACGGCCTGGAGCCCGGCGCCGGGGCCGTGGTCACCGTCCGCAGCAAGGACAAGGGCGGCCGACTGACCGGCTGGAACGCCCGGGTGGTCGAACCGGCCCCGAACAGCGAGGCTTGGCTGGGCGCCGTCGAGGAGCTCAAGGGCAAGCGGCTGAACGCGCCCGACACCGACGCCATCACCACCCGCTGGGCCCGCGAGTGCCGGGTGCTGCGGCTGGAGCCGACCGGCCCGCTCACCGAGCACCCCGGGGCGATGCCGGACGGCTCGCATGCCGCGCAGCCGCTGCCCACCCCGGCCACCACCCGCCGCCCGATCCCGGCCGGCCTGCCCAAACTGCTGTTCAAGCGCCGTTAAAGGTTCACGCCCGGGACTCGTCCGGCGGCTACCGTGCCTCCCGGCCGGGCCCGGAACACGCGGGTAGCCTTGGCCGCGGACGCGCCCCCGGCGCATCCGGTACGGCATCGAGCGAGTCGAGGGAGTCCATGGCAGGGCCAGGCACCCGGGTCTTCATCTCCCATCTGTCCGCCATCGCGGTCTTCGACCCGAACGGCGACCAGGTCGGGCGGGTCCGGGACGTGGTCGTGTCGCTGCGGCTCGGCGGCCGCCCGCCGCGCGTGCTCGGCCTGGTGGTCGAGGTGGTCGGCCGGCGCCGGATCTTCCTGCCGATGACCCGGGTGACCAGCCTGGAGTCCGGCCAGGTGCTCACCACCGGCGTGATCAACATGCGCCGCTTCGAGCAGCGCCCGTCCGAGACCCTGGTGCTCGCCGAACTGCTGGACCGCACCGTCACCTGGTCCAAGACCGGTGAGCAGGTCACCGTGCTGGACGTCGGCATGGTGCAGAGCCGGCTGCGCGAGTGGGAGATCAGCAAGGTCTTCGTCCAGCTCGGCCGGGCCGGCCGGCTGCGCAAGGGCAAGGGCGAACGGCTCACCCTGGACTGGCAGGACGTCACCGGCTTCTCGCTGACCGAACAGGACCAGGGCGCGGCCAACCTGCTCGCCACCTTCGAGCAGCTGCGCCCCGCCGACCTCGCCAGCGTGCTGCACCACCTGTCCGCCAAGCGCCGGGCCGAGGTCGCCGCCGCCCTCGACGACGAGCGGCTGGCCGACGTCCTGGAGGAGCTGCCCGAGGACGACCAGGTCGAGATCATCGGCAAGCTCCAGGAGGAGCGCGCCGCCGACGTCCTGGAGGCGATGGACCCGGACGACGCCGCCGACCTGCTCTCCGAGCTGCCCGGCGACGAGGCCGAGCGGCTGCTCCAGCTGATGGAGCCGGACGAGGCCGCGCCGGTGCGCCGCCTGCTGACGTACGAGGAGGACACCGCCGGCGGTCTGATGACCACCGAGCCGGTCGTGCTGGAGCCGGACGCGACCGTCGCCGAGGCGCTGGCCCGGGTCCGGGTCAGCGACCACAAGCCCGCGCTGGCCGCGCAGGTCTTCGTCTGCCGCCCGCCGAACGAGACCCCGACCGGCCGCTACCTGGGCACCGTGCACTTCCAGCGGCTGCTGCGCGAACCCCCGTACGTCCTGGTCGGCTCGCTGGTGGACGACGACCTGGACCCGCTGCCGCCGGACACCCCGCTGTCGCTGATCACCAGCTACCTGGCGACCTACAACCTGGTCGCCGCACCGGTCGTGGACGACGCGGACCACCTGCTCGGCGCGGTGACCGTCGACGACGTGCTCGACCACCTGCTGCCGGACGACTGGCGCGACGCCGCGCTGCACGCCCACGACGAGGACCGCGACGACGAGAGCGAAGGGGTGACCGGTGGACGGTGACCGCAGCGGACGGCCGGACGACTCCGCGCGCCGACGCCTCCAGGGAGAACTGCGCCAGCTGCGTCAGCTGCGCGAGCTGCGCACCCGCGAGGGCGGCCGGGACCGGCGCTCGGACACCGCGCCGATCACCGGCACCGGCCGCGCCCGGCTCGACCAGCCGCGCACCGCGCGGCCCGGCCTGCTCTCGCTGCCGTCCTACGACCCGGAGGCCTTCGGCGTCCTGTCCGAGCGGATCGCCCGCTTCCTCGGCACCGGTCGGTTCATCGTCTGGATGACGGTGGTGGTCGTCGTCTGGATAGCGTGGAACACCCTGCTGCCGGCGAACGTGCGCTTCGACGAGTACCCGTTCATCTTCCTGACCCTGGCGCTGTCCCTGCAGGCCTCGTACGCGGCCCCACTGATCCTGCTGGCGCAGAACCGCCAGGACAACCGGGACCGGGTCAACATGGAGCAGGACCGGGCCCGCAGCGACCGCAACATCGCCGACACCGAGTACCTGACCCGCGAGGTCGCGGCCCTGCGGCACGGGCTCGGCGAGGTGGCCACGCGGGACTTCATCCGGTCCGAACTCCAGTCCCTGCTCAAGGAGATCGACGAGCGCCGGGAGTCCTCCGACGCCCTGTGACCCTCGGCACGCTACCGGCGAGTCAAGGGAATCCGTCGGCGCCGTACCATCAAGGCATGGCCAACGAGACAGAGGTCGCGGCCGGCGTCACGGAGGAGTCCGTACGCCAGGCGCTGGCGACCGTCAACGACCCGGAGATCAACCGCCCGATCACCGAGATCGGCATGGTGAAATCGGTCGGGATCGCCGAGGGCGGCGCGGTGCGCGTCGCGGTCTACCTGACGGTCTCCGGCTGCCCGATGCGCGACACCATCGTCACCCGGGTGCGCGAGGCGGTCGGGAAGGTCCCCGGCGTGACCGGCGTCGAGGTCGAGCTCGACGTGATGAGCGACGAGCAGCGCAAGGAGCTGTCCCAGCTGCTGCGCGGCGGCGCCCCCGAGCGGGAGATCCCGTTCGCCAAGCCGGGCACGCTGACCAGGGTCTACGCCGTCGCCTCCGGCAAGGGCGGCGTCGGCAAGTCCTCGGTGACCGTCAACCTGGCGGCCGCGATGGCCGCCGACGGTCTGAAGGTCGCCGTGGTGGACGCCGACATCTACGGCCACAGCGTGCCGCGCATGCTGGGCGTCGAGGGCCGGCCGACCCAGGTCCAGGACATGATCATGCCGCCGCAGGCGAACGGCGTGAAGGTCATCTCGATCGGCATGTTCACCCCGGGCAACGCCCCGGTGGTCTGGCGCGGCCCGATGCTGCACCGCGCGCTCCAGCAGTTCCTCGCCGACGTGTACTGGGGCGACCTGGACGTGCTGCTGCTGGACCTGCCGCCCGGCACCGGCGACATCGCGATCTCGGTGGCCCAGCTGGTCCCCAACGCGGAGATCCTGATCGTCACCACCCCGCAGATGGCCGCCGCCGAGGTGGCCGAGCGGGCCGGCACCATCGCGGTGCAGACCCACCAGAAGATCGTCGGCGTGATCGAGAACATGTCCGGCATGCCGTGCCCGCACTGCGACGAGATGATCGACGTCTTCGGGACCGGCGGCGGCCGGACCGTCGCGGACGCGCTCACCCGCACCGTCGGCGCGACCGTCCCGGTGCTCGGCTCGATCCCGATCGACGTGCGGCTGCGCGAGGGCGGCGACGACGGCCGCCCGGTCGTGCTCGCCGCGCCCGACTCCCCGGCCGGCGCCGCCCTGCGCGCCGTGGCCGGCAAGCTCGGCGGCCGCCAGCGCGGGCTGTCCGGCATGTCGCTGGGCCTGACGCCCAGGAACAAGTTCTGAGACCGTGACCGACGAAGGGCCGGGTGGCCGGACCACCCGGCCCTTCGTCGTACCGTCGCGCGCCCCGGGGCGCTACGGCCGCGTGTAGGCGGCCAGCTCCGGAACGGTGGAGAAGCCGATGCCGTAGGCGCTGACGCCGCGGCCGTAGGCGCCGAGCAGGACGCCGGGGGCCTCGCCGGCCAGCACCCAGCCGTACTCGGACTCGCGGTAGCGGAAGGGCTGCGGCAGCCCGTTGACGGGCAGGCTGAGGGTGGACCAGCCGGGGCCCGCCAGGTCGTCGGCGAGGTCCCAGGCGAGGCTGCTCTGCTGGTCCAGCCAGTCCTGGCGCAGCGCCCGGTCCAGCTGCCCGGGCCAGGTCCCGGCGAGCAGGCCGGAGCCGGCCAGCCAGGCCGCGGAGGAGGCGGAGGTCGCCTCCAGGGTGCCGGTGTTGTCGGCACTGCGGCGGCTGTCCCGGCGCGCCACCGTGACCACGACGGCGAACTTCCGCACGTCGCGCGGCTCGTACCGCTGGGCCGGCTCCTCGCCGTGGCCGAGCGAGCCGTAGTCGACGCTGCCCGCGGTGCGGGGGCCGGCGCCGGCCTGCACCAGGAAGCGACGGCCGGTCCAGCCCTCGTCCAGCCCGTACCAGGGGAAGTCTGCGGACAGGTAGGGCACCAGCGGGTCCACCGGGCCGGCCTGTCCGCCGACCACCGGGCCGCCGGCCGTGGCCGTCGCCCCTCCCGCCTGACTCGTCGCGTCCATCCCCGGGCCTCCTCAAACACACGTTTGCCTGCCGTGGCGCGCTCCCATGGTGGCGCACCGCGGCGCTCCCCGGGGCCGTTCCTGGTACGCGACGGGGCGCGTTGTGACGGACGGCTCAGCGGGAACAATCAGCACAATAGCGGCGCACACGCCACCGCCCCGCTCAGCCGGTGGCCGGGCGGGGCGGGGGCGCGGAGCCGGAGGCGCCGTACGCGGTGCGGATCGACCGGCGTACGCGGCGTGATCAGGTGGCGTCGGGGTCGAACGGGGGGCGCTCGCCGGGCGCCAGCGGGGCGCCGGTGGAGGCGGCGGCCGGCTCGGACTTCTCGAAGCTGACGCTGCCGCTGCGGCCGTTGACCGGCGCCGCGGGCTTGTCGTCCAGGACCGAGCGGATGTCCAGCGAGTCCTTCATCTCCTTGAGGCCCAGCGGGTCGTCCTGGCCACCCATGAGCTGCTTGCGGACGAAGGTCTTGGGGTTCAGGTCCTCGAACTCGAAGTCCTGGAACTCGGGGCCCAGCTCGCTGCGGATGTCCTCCTTCGCGTTGTCGGCGAAGGAACGGATCTTCCGGATGAAGCCCATGGTGTCCTGGATCAATTTCGGCAGTTTGTCCGGGCCGAAGATGATGATCGCCATCACGGCAAGCGTCAGGAGCTCCAGCCCACCCACGTCGCTGAACACCTTTGCTCCCTAGCTCGTCGGACGACGGTTCCTACAGGGTAATGGCCACCGGCGAGTCCCTGGTCCACGCTGGGATGAAGCCGTGGTAAAGACCTGCCGGTGGCCGAGGCCGTCCGGACCGGAACACCGGTGTCCGTCGAGGGCCGCTCTAGCGAGTCTGCTGGCGCAGGGCGGCGGGGCCCCCGGGGTAGCGCTCCGGGTAGCCCGGCGGGGTCGCCTCGCGGGTCGCGGCGACCGGGCGGCCCGGGAAGTCCACCGGGACCTGCGCGTTCATCGGGACGAGCCCGCCGCCCCGGCCGGTGCCGGCACCGGGCGGGCTGACGGTGGTGCCGTGGCGCTCCTCGCCCTGGGTGCTGAGCCCGCCGACGCCGCCGAGCGTCACCGCGGCGACGGAGAAGGCGCCCGCGGCCGCGAACACCAGTCGGCGTCCGCGCGCGGGAGGGCGCACGACGGCCGTGGAGGGCTGCGGACGGGCCGGGGCGGCGGTGGGCTCGGGACGGGCCGCGCGCCGGCCCATGAGCGGCCGCAGCACCGCGCCGCGCCCGAAGGCGCGCGGGTCCACCCCGGGCAGCGGGGCGTCGGCGCCGAGCGCGCCCGCGCCGAAGGAGGCCCCGGCACCGCGGCCGAAGGAGCCGCCGTCGAGCCGGCTGCCGCCGAGCGTGCCGGTGGCCGCGACCCCGCCACCGGGCAGGTCGTCGTCGTCATCGCGGCGGCCGCGTCCGGTCGGCCGGTCGCGGTCCGCCGGGGCGTCCTCGGGGAGGTTTCCGACGGCCATCAGGCGGGCCATCAGCGCGGAGGACGGGCCGGGGGTGCCGGTGCGGGTCAGCATGTGCTTGACGGCGCGGCCCTCGTCGGCCTCGGCGAGGCACTGGGGGCAGGTCGCCAGGTGGGCCTGGACGCGGTCGCGCGAGTCGTGGCCGAGTTCGCCGTCCAGGAAGGCGGAGAGGCGCTCGCCCAGGTGGTGCTCCTCGGCGGCGGGCGCGGTGGGGCGGACGGGAAGCGCATGCAGCGCCGTGTCCGCGGGCAGTGCCACCGCGGGCAGCACGGGCTCACTGGGGTCGTCGCCTCCGCGACGGCCCGGCAGGGCCCAGCCCCGTCGGGTCAGGGACCGGTCGGACGCATCCGAACGATCCGAACCGGACCGGCTGGTTCCGCTCACGATCGCCTCCGTCCGCGCCCACCGGGCGCGACCGCGGCCTCGACCACGCCGACGCCGACCGGCACCGGCTCCTCCGAGCCGCCGCGGCGCTCACGGCCGGGGGCCGAGCCGGGGGCGCGGTGCTTGAGCGCGGCGCGCAGGTGCGAGCGGCCGCGGTGGATGCGGCTGCGGACGGTGCCGAGCTTGACGCCCAGCGTGGCGGCGATCTCCTCGTAGGACAGGCCCTCGATGTCGCAGAGCACCACGGCGGCCCGGAACTCCGGCGCGAGGGTGTCCAGCGCCTGCTGGACGTCGGCGTCGAAGTGGGTGTCGCTGAAGTGCTGGGCCGGGCTGGGCTCGCGGGAGGCGAGCCGCTCGGCCGCGTCCTCGCCGAGCGCGTCGAAGCGGATGCGCTGGCGGCGGCGGACCATGTCCAGGAAGAGGTTGGTGGTGATCCGGTGCAGCCAGCCCTCGAACGTGCCGGGGGTGTAGGTCGACAGCGAACGGAACACCCGGACGAAGACCTCCTGGGTGAGGTCCTCGGCGTCGTGCTGGTTGCCCGTCAGACGATAGGCGAGCCGGTAGACGCGGGCGCTGTGCGCCTCGACGATCTCCTCCCAGGTGGGCGGAGTCCAGGTCTGCGCGTCGGGACCTTCGGTGAAGGTCGCGAGGGCGGGGGCCTCGGTGGCACCGGCGGTCGGCGTAGCGGCCGCGGGCTGGTCCAGGTCGGAGTGCGCAGGCTGGTTCATCACGGGCTTCGGCGTACGGGCCGACGCGGTGCCGCGGGAGTGCCGCCGCACAGGGACGTCGCCCTCGGCCACACCTCCTCGGTCGGCTCTTCTGCCCAGCAGGGCCACCACCATATCCACCTCACCCGTCAAGCCCGGATAAAAGTGCCCGGGAGGCCTTCCGCACCCGGTCCGTCCTGACAACGGCCCGCCGCCGTACGCGGTTCCCGGTCGGCCAGTAATCTGTGCCAGGAAATATCGACATCCCTCGGCACCGGGCTGCCGCCCGGCGCTCCGAAAGAGGCAGCCATCAGCGAATTCGGGCCCGCACGTGCGGCTCTCGCCGACACCTACGTGAGCGAGGACGCGGTGCTGACCTACGCCCGGGCCCAGTCCGCGCGGACCGGGATAAAGGCGATCGGGCCGAGCGGCGGGGCGTGCCTGCGGCTGCTGGCCGCCGCGCTGGACGCCAAGGCGGTCGCCGAGATCGGCACCGGCACCGGGGTATCAGGGGTCTACCTGCTGCGCGGGATGCGGCCGGACGGCGTGCTCACCACGGTGGACTCCGAACCGGTGCGCCAGCAGCTGGCGCGCGAGGCGTACCAGGCGGCCGGGTTCGCGGCCAACCGCTCCCGGTTCATACCGGGCCGGGCCCTGGAGGTGCTGCCCCGGCTCGCCGACGGCCAGTACGACCTGGTGTTCTGCGACGGCGACCCGGTCGAGTCCTGCGAGTACCTGCTGGAGGCGCTGCGGCTGCTGCGGCCGGGCGGGATGGTCTGCTTCGAGGGGGTCTTCCAGGAGGGAAGGCTGGCCGAGCCGGAGCTCCAGGACCCGCAGACCGGCGCCGTCCGGGACCTGGTCCGGGACGTGCGGGAGAGCGAGGCCCTGCTGCCGGCACTGCTGCCGGTGTCGGACGGGCTGCTCTGCGCCATCAAGCGCTGAGCCCGGCGCCCCGCGGGGACCGGGCCCGGAAAACGTGCGGACCCGGGCCGACATGACGTCGTACCCGGGCCCGGCAGCACATCTCCAGGAGATGGCGAGCACCTGCTGCGGTCAGCCGCAGGCCTTCTTCAGGGCCTCGCCGAGGGCGTCGGCCTCGTCAGGCGTGAGCTCCACCACAAGGCGTCCGCCGCCTTCGAGCGGAACGCGCATGATGATGCCCCGCCCCTCTTTGGTGACTTCGAGCGGGCCGTCACCCGTCCGCGGCTTCATGGCCGCCATGCTCGTTCCCCTTCCTGCAACCGCTCAGCTACGCACCGGCAGTCCGTCCACCGCCGGTATCGAACGCATTGATCGGAAGCCATTATCCCGCATGCCACGGGCTGATGACCAACATCACTCTCGGTGCAACCACGGCCGGACCGCCCCCAACCGCCGCAAACCACGTCATAAGCCCCGGCGTGGCGGCGGCACGGACAGCACCGGAAGGTGCGATACCTCACACTCCCCAGGCCCCCGTGTGCTCCGGCATCCTGACACACACGACCGACACCGCCACGACCCCGGGAGCCCTCACCCATGTCCGATTCCGTGCTGTACGAGCTGGACGGCGGCCTGGCCGTCCTCACCATCAACCGCCCGGAGGCGATGAACGCGCTCGACGTCGCCACCAAGATCGCGCTGCGCGACGCCGTGACCGCCGCGGCCGCGGACCCGGCGGTGCGGGCCGTCCTGCTGACCGGGGCGGGCGAGCGGGCCTTCTGCGTCGGCCAGGACCTGAACGAGCACCTGACCCTGCTGAAGCGGGCCGAGGAGACCGGCGAGGGCGCGCTGCGGACCGTCGCCGAGCACTACAACCCGCTGGTGCGGGCGCTGGCAGGGATGCGCAAGCCGACCGTCGCCGCGGTCGGCGGGGTGGCGGCCGGCGCCGGCGCCTCGCTCGCCTTCGCCTGCGACTTCCGCTTCCTGTCCGACCGGGCCGGCTTCAACACCGCCTTCGCCGGGATCGGGCTGACCGCCGACTCGGGCGCCTCCTGGACGCTGCCCCGGCTGGTCGGGCACGCCAGGGCCACCGAGCTGCTGATGCTCCCCCGGACGGTCAAGGCCGCCGAGGCGATGGAGCTGGGCCTGGCCACCAAGGTGGTGCCGGCCGAGGAACTCGCCGCCACCGCCCGGGCCTTCGCCCGCGAGCTGGCCGAGGGCCCGACCGTCGCCTACGGCGCCATCAAGGAGTCGCTGGCGTACGGCGCCTCCCACTCGCTGGACGAACTCCTCGACAAGGAGGACGAGTTGCAGACGCTGGCGGGCGAGAGCGAGGACCACCGGATCGCGGTGCGCGCGTTCATCGCCAAGGAGAAGCCGACGTACCTGGGCCGCTGAGGCGCGCGGGGGCCGACCACCGGGTCCCCGCGCCGGCGGTCAGCCCTTGGCGCCGGTGCGGACGTGGCAGTCCGCCAGGTGGTCGTCGACCAGCCCGCAGGCCTGCATCAGGGCGTAGGCGGTGGTCGGGCCGACGAAGCGGAAGCCCTCCTTCTTCAGCGCCTTCGCCAGCGCCGTCGACTCCGGCGTGACGGCCGGCACCTCGCTCAGCGTGCGGGGGGCCGGCCGGTCCGGCTCGGCGGCGAACCGCCAGATCAGCGCGTCCAGGCCGCCCTCCAGATCGCGGGCGACCCGCGCGTTGGCGATCGCCGCCTCGATCTTGGCCCGGTTGCGGATGATGCCGGCGTCGGCGAGCAGGCGCTCCTTGTCCGCCTCGCCGAACTCGGCGACCTCGGCGATCTCGAAGCCCGCGAACGCGGCCCGGAAGCCCTCGCGGCGGCGCAGGATGGTCAGCCAGGACAGGCCCGACTGGAAGGCCTCCAGGCAGACCCGCTCGAACAGCGCGTCGTCGCCGTGCACCGGACGGCCCCACTCGGTGTCGTGATAGACCCGGTAGTCGTCGGTGGAATCGCCCCAGGCGCAGCGGCGCAGCCCGTCCGCACCGAGCACCGCGCCCTCGACCTCACCACTCATGCGCACCCGTTCACTTGTCGGCCCCCGGCTTCGCGTCCTCGGGGGTCTGCTCCCCGGCCGGCTGCTTGGCGAGCACCACGGCCGGCTCGACCACCTGGGCGAACTGCTCCAGGCCGGGCAGCGGCTCGGCCGCCGGGTCGGGGGCGGTGGTCGCCTCGACCGCGCCGCGCAGGTGGGCGGCGGCCTCCAGCTCGGCGATCCGCGTGTCGCGGTAGGCGAGTTCGGCGCCGAGGCGGTCCAGGACGTCGTCCACCTCGTCCATCCGGTAGCCGCGCAGCGCCATCGGCAGGCGCAGCTCGTCCACGTCCGCCTTGCCCAGCGGGCGGTCCTGCGGCAGTCGCGCGGAGATGCGGTCCGGTACCGCCTCCGGCATCGACCCACCCCCACCCAGCGCCACCAGGGCGGCACCACCGACCACCACGGCCATGGCGACCACGATCACCCAGAACACGAGCTGTCCTCCCGAACTCCCGGCCGGTCCGCTATGTGGTGGCAGGTAACCACACTGATCATGACAGCATGGTCCCTTAGTGAGGCCGGGGGCCATCATCGCACCCGCAGGAGCTGTGGAGGAGACATCGGTGGCACTGCGCCTGGGACCGCGGGAATTCGGTGACGACGAGCTGGTGATCATGGCGATCGTCAACCGGACGCCGGACTCGTTCTTCGACAAGGGCGCGACCTTCGCCGACCGGGCCGCCTTCGCCGCCGCGGACCGGGCGATGGCCGAGGGCGCGGCGATCCTGGACATCGGCGGGGTGAAGGCCGGGCCGGGCGACGAGGTCACGGTCGAGGAGGAACTGCGGCGCACCGTGCCCTTCGTGGCCGAGCTGCGCAAGCGCCACCCCGAGGCGGTCATCAGTGTGGACACCTGGCGGCACGAGGTCGGCGAGGCGGTCTGCGAGGTGGGCGCGGACCTGCTGAACGACGCCTGGGGCGGGGTGGACCCGAAGCTCGCCGAGGTGGCCGCCCGGTACGACGCCGGGCTGGTCTGCACCCACGCCGGCGGCGCCGAACCCCGCACCCGGCCGCACCGGGTCGGGTACGAGGACGTGATGGCGGACATCCTGCGGGTGACCGTGGGACTGGCCGAGCGCGCGGTGGAGCTCGGCGTGCGGCGGGACGCGGTGGTCATCGACCCGGGGCACGACTTCGGCAAGAACACCCGGCACTCGCTGGAGGCCACCCGGCGGCTGCCGGAGATGACCGCGACCGGCTTCCCGGTGCTGGTCTCGCTCTCCAACAAGGACTTCGTCGGCGAGACCCTGGACAAGCCGGTGAACGAGCGGCTGCTCGGCACCCTGGCCACCACCGCGGTCTCGGCCTGGCTGGGCGCGCGGATCTACCGGGTGCACCAGGTCGCGGAGACCCGCCAGGTGCTGGACATGGTCGCCTCGATCCGGGGCACCCGCGCCCCGGCGGTCGCCCGCCGGGGGCTGGCCTAGACCCCGCCCGGGCCGGGGCCCGCCCGCTGGTCCGGCCGACGGGGCGGGGCGGCCGGGCATTGGGGCTAGATCTCGCCGGCGGGCCGGCGGGCGTCGGCGAGGATCTTCATGACCTCGTCGATCTCGTCGGTGATGTGGAACAGCTCCAGGTCGTGCGGGGCCGCCTTGCCCTGCGCGACCAGGGTGTTCTTCAGCCACTCGTAGAGGCCGCCCCAGTAGGCGCTGCCGTAGAGGATCACCGGGAAGCGGGTGACCTTCTTCGTCTGCACCAGGGTGAGCGCCTCGAACAGCTCGTCCAGCGTGCCGAGGCCGCCGGGCAGGACCACGAAGCCCTGGGCGTACTTCACGAACATCGTCTTGCGGACGAAGAAGTAGCGGAAGTTCAGACCGAGGTCGACGAACTCGTTGAGGCCCTGCTCGAAGGGCAGCTCGATGCCGAGCCCGACACTGAGGCCGCCGGCCTCGGAGGCGCCGCGGTTGGCGGCCTCCATCGCGCCCGGGCCGCCGCCGGTGATCACCGCGTAGCCGGCCTCGACGAGGGCCCGGCCGATCTCCACGCCCGCCTGGTACTCGGGCGAGTCGACCGGGGTCCGGGCGGAGCCGAAGACGCTGATCGCGGGCGGGAGTTCGGCGAGGGCGCCGAAGCCCTCGACGAACTCGGAGGTGATCCGCAGGACCCGCCACGGGTCGGTGTGCAGCCAGTCGGTGGGGCCGGTGGTGTCCAGCAGGCGCTGGTCCGTGGTGCTCGTGCCGACCTGGTCCCGGCGCACCAGCACCGGGCCCTTCTGCTTCTCGGGCCAGGCCTTCTTCTTCCGCGGCACCCCGACCTGCTCGGGACCGTGACCGTAGTGCTTCTCGTCTCCTGTGCCTGTCATGACGAAACCCTACGCCGATCTTCCCCCGTTTTCAGGCAACGGGGGAAGGTCGGTTGAGCAACCGGAAGGTGGCGTTCGGCCGCTGATCGTACGAGCGGCGCCGCGCGCGGCTCAGCTGGTCAGCCAGGCGCGCAGCCGCTCCTCGACCTCGGCGATGGCGCTCAGCGAGCAGTGCTCCTCGCGCTTGTGCGCCAGGTTCGGGTCCCCGGGGCCGTAGTTGACGGCCGGGACGCCGAGCGCGCTGAAGCGGGCGACGTCGGTCCAGCCGAACTTGGCCCGGGCCTGGCCGCCGGTGGCCGCCAGGAAGGCCTGGGCGGCCGGCTGGGCGAGTCCGGGCAGGGCGCCCGCGGCGAAGTCGGTGACGGTCAGCTCGAAGCCGTCGAAGACCTCGCGCACGTGCTTCTCCGCGTCGGCCTCGCTGCGGTCCGGCGCGTAGCGGAAGTTGACCGTGACGACGCACTCGTCCGGGATCACGTTGCCGGCCACGCCGCCGTCGATCCGGACCGCGTTCAGGCCCTCGCGGTACTCCAGGCCGTCGATCTCCACCCGGCGCGGCCGGTAGTCCGCGAGCCGGGTGAGCACCTCGGCGGCGTGGTGGATGGCGTTGTCGCCGAGCCAGCTGCGGGCCGCGTGGGCGCGCACGCCGGTGAGCCGCACCTGCGCCCGCAGGGTGCCCTGGCAGCCGCCCTCGACCATGCCGCCGCTGGGCTCCATCAGCACCGCGAAGTCGCCGGCCAGCCACTGCGGGTGGTCCTTGGCGAGGTGGCCCAGGCCGTTGCGGTGGGCCTCCACCTCCTCGCAGTCGTAGAAGACGAAGGTGAGGTCGCGGTTGGGCTCGGCGAGCGTGGCGGCCAGGCGCAGTTGGACGGCCACGCCGGACTTCATGTCCGAGGTGCCGCAGCCGTAGAGCAGGTCGCCCTCGACGTACGAGGGGAGGTTGTCGGCGATCGGCACGGTGTCCAGGTGGCCGGCCAGGACGACGCGCTCGGCCCGGCCCAGGTTCGTCCGGGCGACCACGTTGTTGCCGTGGCGGTCCACGGTGAGGTGCGGGTAGCCGCGCAGCGCGGCCTCCACGGCGTCGGCGAGCGCCTGCTCGTCGCCGCTCACCGAGGGGAAGTCGACGAGGCGGGCGGTCAGCGCGCCGCCGTCGAGAGTGAGGTCCAGGGGCGTCGGGTTCGGGCTGCTCATGGGCGCCAGCCTAGTCCGCGGCCCGGTGCGGGCCGGTGCGGCCGCCCGGTGACACGGACCGGCCCCCGCCGCCCCGGGGGCGGCGCCCGGACGGCGAGTGGGCGGGCAACGGCAACCGGGAGGCGCCGCACATCCGTCCGAGTGGGTACGGTGTCGGATCAAGGAGCAGGCGCGAGAGGGGCGACGGTGGCCAGGAGAAGGAGCAGCGAGGAGCTGGGCGACGAAGAGGAGCCCACTCACCGCCGCGGGCCGCTGCGCGCCCTGCTGATGGTGATCGTCGGGCTGCTCGGCCTGGCCCTGGTCGCCGGTCTGGCCGTGGTCGGGATCTGGTGGTTCGGCTTCAAGCCGGGCGCGTCCGAGGAGTGCACGGTGAAGACCGCGGCGGGCAGCGGCACGCTGGAGCTGCCGCAGGCCGCCAACGCCGCGACGATCGCCGCGGTGGCGCGCTCGCGCGGGCTGCCGGACCGGGCCACCACGATCTCGCTGGCGACGGCCATGCAGGAGTCCAAGCTGCGCAACCTGGCGGGCGGCGACCGGGACTCGATCGGCCTCTTCCAGCAGCGGCCGTCGATGGGCTGGGGCACCCCGGCGCAGATCTCGGACCCGGTGTACGCGACCAACAAGTTCCTGGACGGCCTGGTCAAGGTCCCCGGCTACACCCGGATGCCGCTGACCGACGCCGCGCAGACGGTGCAGAAGAGCGGCTACCCGCAGGCCTACGCCAAGCACGAGACCAAGGCGACCCTGCTCACCTCGGCGCTGGCCGGCCGGGAGCCCGCCTCGTTCTCCTGCGTGGTGCACGACTACGCCAAGCCGGATCCGGCGGACTCCGCCTCCGCCTCCGCCTCCCCGGGCGCGACGCCGGGCGCCACCGCGACCCCGGCCGCGGCGCCGGACCGGGCCCAGGTGCTGTCCGACCGGGTGCGCCGGGAGTTCGGCCGCACGGTGACGCCGGCCACCGGCTACACCTCGACCATCAAGGGCGCCGAGAACGCCGTCTCGCTGACCCCGGACCCGGCCACCGCCGCGCTGACCTCCTCCTCGGACGCGGGGGCGGACGGCGGGGTGGTCGCCGAGCGGGCGAGCGGCTGGGAGGTCGCCCACTGGGCGGTCGCCCAGGCCCAGCAGCTGGGCATCGCGACGGTCGCCTACGACGGGAAGATCTGGCGCAAGTCCAAGTCCGAGGACGGCTGGCAGAGCCAGACCTCGGGCACCTCGACCAAGCTCGTCCAGGTCACTCTGGCCCCGGCCGACAAGGGCTGACGCACTGGTGTTCGGGTTGCCGCCGGTCGGGTGATTCCGGTCAACCCCGGTGGACCGACCCCCCGTTCCGGCGAACCGGGATGGAGAACCGTCACTGCCCTTGGCCGGGGCCGGTTCGGCGACGTCCGGCCGGGCCCGGCGGACACCCCTGTCGTGGTCGTACGATCCGATGATCGGCCAGGAAGCTTCCTTGCACCGGCCGAAACCTTCTGGCTTCTCAAGCGGTAACAACGTCGTCCGCCCGATCGGCCACACCCGGCCCCCGGGGCGGACGGGACGGACCCAGACCCCTTCGAGGAGCCCCATGTCTCACCCCCTCACGCGCCGGATCGCCCAGGCCGCGCTCGTCGTGGCCGCCGGAGCGACCCCGCTGCTCGCCGCCGGCTCCGCGTCCGCCCTGGGCGGAGACGCCCTGCTGCCCAAGAGCGACCTCGCGGCACCGCTGGGCCAGCTGACCAACACCGACACCGGTTCCACCCTCCAGCACACCACCCACCAGCTCGGCCAGGCCGCCGGCACCACCGGTGCGGCCACCGTCGCCGCGGGCGTACCGGCCTCCGCCGACGCCGCCGGCAACATCGTCGCCCAGCAGCTGCCCGAGGCCAACGAGAAGGCCGGCTCGCTGACCGCCCCGGTCGACCAGACCGCCGCGACGGCCGGCCAGCTCTCCTCGGTCACCCCGAAGGTCACCTCGGCCCTGGCCGGCAAGCTCGGCGAGGCCGTCACCGGCAAGAGCACGGCCACCCGCAGCGCCACCGCCGGCACCGGCCCGCTCGACGGGCTCACGTCGGGCCCGGTCACCCAGACCCTGCCGGCCGCCGGCACCCTCACCGGCGCCGTCCCCGGCGGCACCGCCGTCGCCGACGCCCTGCCCGTCGGCGCGGTGCAGCGCGCGCTGCCGCTCGGCTCCGTCGAGCAGACCCTGCCGGCCGACCTGCCCGCCACCGACGTGCTCGGCCTGGCCGAGCACGGGTCGGCCAACCGCCTCGGCGGTGCCGACCTCGGCTCGAACAGCCCGCTGTCCGGCCTGACCGGCGCGCTCGGCCCGCTCGGCGGCCTGCTGGGCAGCCTCAACGGCGGCGGCCTCAACGGCCTGCCGCTGTAACCCCCGCCTCCGCGGAGAACCCCGAAGGGGGCCGGTGTCCGTGACACCGGCCCCCTTCGCCGTACGGTCGTCCGGGTGCGCTCAGCCCGCCGCGCCCAGCCGCTCCACGGCCGCGGCGACCCGCTCGTCGGTCGCCGTGAACGCGACCCGCACGAAGCGGTCGCCGGCCGGCCCGTAGAAGTCGCCGGGCGCCACCAGGATGCCCAGCCCGGCCAGTTCGGCCACCGTCTCCCAGCACGGGCGGTCCTGGGTCGCCCACAGGTAGAGGCTCGCCTCGGAGTGCTCGATCCGGAAGCCGTACGCCTCCAGCGCCGCCCGCAGGGCCGAACGCCGGGCCGCGTACCGCTCGCGCTGCTCGGTCACGTGCGCGTCGTCCGCGAGCGCGGCGACCGTCGCCGCCTGGACCGGCGCGGGCACGATCAGGCCGCCGTGCTTGCGCACCTCCAACAGCTCCTTGACCACCACCGGGTCGCCCGCCACGAAGGAGGCGCGGTAGCCGGCCAGGTTGGAGCGCTTGGAGAGCGAGTGCACGGCCAGCAGGCCCTCGTGGCCGTCGCCGCAGACGTCCGGGTGCAGGACCGAGACCGGGTCGGCCTCCCAGCCCAGCTCCAGGTAGCACTCGTCGCTGACCAGCAGTGCCCCGTGCTCCCGGGCCCACTCGACGGCGCGGCGCAGCTCGTCCGCGCCCAGCACCCGGCCGGTCGGGTTGGACGGCGAGTTCACCCAGAGCAGGCGCACCCGGGAGCCGTCCAGCTCGTCCACCGAGTCGTACTCGACCGGCTCGGCGCCGCACAGCCGGGCGCCCACCTCGTAGGTCGGGTAGGCCAGGCGCGGGTAGGCGACCTGGTCTCCGGGGCCGAGGCCGAGCTGGGTCGGCAGCCAGGCCACCAGCTCCTTGGAGCCGACGGTCGGCAGCACGGCCTGCGGGCCGAGCCGCGCGCCGAGCCGGCGGTGCAGCCAGCCGGCGATCGCCTCGCGCAGCTCCAGCGGGCCCCAGACGGTCGGGTAGCCGGGGGTGTCGGTGTGCGCGGCCAGCGCCTTCTGGACGACCTCGGGGACCGGGTCCACCGGGGTGCCGACGGAGAAGTCGCAGAGCCCGCCCGGGTGGGCCAGGGCGGTCGCCTTGTACGGTTCCAGCTTGTCCCAGGGAAAGACCGGGAGCTTGTCCGAAACGCGACGCGCCGCCCCCGGGTGGCCCGGGAACGGCGCGCGCGTGCTGTTGGTGCTCACAGCTGTTCTGCCACCGATCGTCAGTGGTCGGCGTTCTGCGGCGGCAGAGCGGCGATGAACGGGTGGTCACGCTCGATCAGGCCGAGCTTCGAGGCGCCACCGGGCGAACCCAGGTCGTCGAAGAACTCGACGTTCGCCTTGTAGTAGTCCTTCCACTCCTCCGGAGTGTCGTCCTCGTAGAAGATCGCCTCGACCGGGCAGACCGGCTCGCACGCGCCACAGTCGACACACTCATCCGGGTGGATGTAGAGCGATCGCTCGCCCTCGTAGATGCAGTCAACCGGGCACTCTTCGATGCACGCCTTGTCCTTCACGTCGACACAAGGCTGCGCGATGACGTAGGTCACGCTGTCGTTCCTCCTCGGAAGGGCCTGGTGGCCCGTTCTGTTCTGCTGCCGTGCGCGGTGAGCGCGGCGTCGTCGATGCCCGCCCCTAGTATCGCGGGTCGGAGACCGCAAATGCACAGGAGGTGGCCAGATGGCGACGGTCAACCCGGTCGGCGACCGTCCGGAGGTCCGGATAGATCGCTCTGACGTGGGACGACGCGTGTCGGTCCGACGCCTCGCGGAGTTCGTGGACGACCGGCCGGTGTTCCGGGATTCGATCGGCGTGCTCACATCGTGGGACGATCATGGGCTGACGATCGCCCCGCGTTCCGGCGATCCGGTGCACTTGCCGGAGAAGCTGCTGGTCGCAGGCAAGGTCGTGCCGCCGTTTCCGGTTCGGCGGGCCCCGTTGCCGGTCACCGCGCCGGTCGAACTGCAGCGGATCGCGGGCCGCGGCTGGCCGGCCGTCGAGCAGGAGCCGCTCGGCGAGTGGACGCTGCGCGCCGCCGCCGGGTTCACCCGGCGGGCCAACTCCGTCCAGGCGCTCGGGGACCCAGGGCTGCCGCTGCCTCGGGCGCTGGCGGCCGTCCGCGCCTGGTACGCGGCGCGCGGGCTGCCCGCGTACGTCGAGGTGATCTCCCCCGGCTCGCCGACCGCGCTGGTCGCCGAACTCGACCGGCTCGGCGCCGGGTACGCGCCCACCCTGGTCCGCACCGCCCCGCTGGCCGTGCTCGCCCGGGTCGGCACCGGGCACGAGAGGGTCCGGCTGGCGCGGACCGCGGACGACCGGTGGCTGTCGGCGTACCGGCGGGTGAGCGGCGACCCGGCCGTCGAGGAGGCCGCCCGGCAGGTGCTGCACGGCGGGCCCTCCGTCTGGTTCGCCACCGTGCCGGGCGCCCCCGGGCAACCCCCGCCGGCGATCGGACGCTGCGTCGTCGAAGGGGACTGGGCCTGCTTCGGCGCGATCGAGGTCCAGCCGTACGCCCGGCGGGCCGGGCTGGCGACGGCGGTCATGGCGGTGCTCGCCTCGCGCGCGGCCGAGGAGGGGGCGAGCGGCGGGTACCTCCAGGTCGAGGCGGAGAACGCGGGGGCGATCGCGCTCTATGACGGACTCGGCTTCACGACCAGTCACACTTACCACTACGCCCTTCTTCCCCAGGGGTAGCCGCCAGGCCGTACCGTCCGACCGACCACCCGACCGTCCGTCCGTCCGTCCGTCCGCCACCTTGTCCGTCCGCCGTACGAAAGCCGTCGCCGTCACCGTGACCGAGCAGAGCAGAGACCGCTTCCGGACCGCCGCCCGCGCCGAGCAGCCCGACCCGGTGCTGCTGTGCCTGCTCGCCGCCGCCGAGCACGGCATGGTGCCCGACCCCGGCGACCCCGGCGAGCCGCCCGGCGTGGACGCACTGCTCGCCGCCTGCGAGGCCGCGCTGGAGCGGCACGCGGCAGCCGTCCGGCAGGCCGTCGCCGAACGGGCGCCCACCGGGCCGGAGGAGACGGCCGCCCTGCTCGCCGCGGTGCTCGGCGGACGGGAGCGATTCCACGGACGGCAGTCGGACTACCGGCGCCTGGAGTCCTCGCTGCTGCCCGAGGTGCTGCGGCGGCGGCGCGGACTGCCGATCACGCTCTCCCTGGTGTGGACGGCGGTCGGGCGGCGCGCCGGACTGACCGTCCACGGCATCGCGCTGCCCGGCCACTTCATCGTCGCGGTGGGCGGCCCGGCGGGCGGCGAGGACTACGTCCTGGCCGACCCGTTCCACGGCGGGCGGCTGCTCGACCCGGAGGACGTCGAACGGCTGGTCGCCGCCGCCGGGCAGGAGTTCACCCCCGCCCTGCTCACCCCGGCCCAGCCGCTGGAGATCGTGCTGCGGGTGCTCGGCAACATCCGGGTCTGGGCCGCCGACCGCCCCGAGCACGCCCGCACCCAGCTGTGGGCCACCGAACTCTCCCTGCTGCTGCCCCGGCACCCGGCCCAGCTGCGCCTGGAACGGGCCGAACTCCTCGTCCGCACCGGGGACTTCCTCGGCGGATCGGCGGAGATGGACGCCTACGCGCAGATCCTGGACACCTTCGACCCGGACACCGCCGCCAAGGTCCGCCAGGAGGCCCGGGCGGCCCGGCACCGGCTCAACTGACCCGCCCGCCTACAGCCAGCCCTTCTCGCGGGCGATCCGCACCGCCTCGGTACGGTTGCGGGCCCCGGTCTTCTGGATCGCCATCGACAGGTAGTTGCGCACCGTCCCCTCGGACAGGTGCAGCCGCCGGGCGATGTCCGCGTTCACCGCGCCGTCGGCGGCCGCGCCCAGCACGTCCCGCTCGCGCGGGGTCAGCGGGTTGGCGCCCTCCGCCAGCGCGGCGGCGGCCAGCACCGGATCGATCACCCGCTCGCCGCGCAGCACCCGGCGGATCGCCTCCGCCAGCTCGGCGGCCGGCGCGTCCTTCACCAGGAAGGCGTCCGCGCCCGACTCCATCGCCCGGCGCAGGTAGCCGGGCCGGCCGAAGGTCGTCGCGATGACCACCTTCGTCCCGGGCGCCCGGCCGCGCAGCTCGGCGGCCGCCTCGATGCCCGTCATCCCCGGCATCTCGATGTCCAGCACGGCGACCTGCACGTCGTTCGCGAGCACCGCCGCCACCACCTCGTCCCCGCGGCCGACCTGCGCGACGACGTCGATGTCCCCCTCCAGCCCGAGCAGCGCGGCCAGCGCCTCCCGGACCATCCCCTGGTCCTCGGCGAGGAGGACTCTTACACATTGTACGGGCGTCTCTGACGCGTCGTCGTCCATATGACCAGCCTAGACAGGACGAAGCCCCGCCCGGAGAGGATCCGGACGGGGCGCTGTGGGGGTCTTACTCGGGGCGGCTCGGCGAGCACGCCCACGCGGAGTACCCGGGGCCGCTCGCGACTTCGCGGTAGCTCACCAGGGCTGGGCTGGTGGCTTCCCGCTTGCACCGGGTGCAGTAGATCGGGCCGACGCGCGGCCAGTCTTCACCGAGGGCGTTCGCGTGGTTGTTCCGGTGGAACGGGTCGAGCACGCAGGGGAAGTCCGGGCGCGGAGGAGGGCGCCGCACGTGGGCTTCGCGGTGGTTGCCGGGGTCATCACGCCACCGCCCTTGCGAGGGTGTGCGCGCCCGGGTAGGTGTATCCGGGGTCGGGCAGCCCCTCGGCAACCGCGCGCAGAGCTTCGCGTCGGTCGTACTGGCGCTGCATTTCGTCCAGACCAGCCCGCCGTGCTTCGTGGTCGATGTGTGGGCGGACCAACGGGCCCATGTGCAGGCGGTCCGACTTGGGCTGGTTCGCGGGCTCCGGGGTCGGCATGGGGGCGCTTGGTTCACGGTGGGGGAAGGCGGGGGTTCGACGGGTGTACACCAGGACGGGACAGGGGGCACCTGCCCGGTGGCGGCCCCGCGGCGCGGCCTCGCCGGTGAGCCAGAGTGCCAGGATCGTTGCCCCGGACAGGCAGCCGGCGGCGGCGGTGAACCAGCTCCGGAATGTAAGGTCTGACGTGTCGTGCAGCTCCTCGAAAGCTGTTCGGCGTTGCCCCCGACAGCCGGTCCTAAGCGGCGGTCGGGGGTTCTTTCGTGATCGACGGTACTCAACCTGTCCATACCTGTCCATGGCCATCCCGGGCTATGCCCGGCTGGCCCTCGCGACTACCGTCAGGGGGTGTTTGAGTTCAGCCCGTCCCGCCCGAAGTGGGAACAGATCGCAGAGATCGTCACCGCCAGAATTGCCGCCGGCGAGCTCCGACCCGACGACAAGCTGTCCGAGGTGGAGTTGTCTGCGGAATTCGGCGTGGACCGAAAGACCGTGCGGAAGGCGATTGCCTCACTGCGGGATGCCCACCTGGTGGTCACCCGTACCGGCATGGGCAGCTTCGTCACCCACCAGGAAGTACGCGGGGACGAGTAGGCCCCGCGCTACCGGAGTTCACCAGCGGAGCGGGGCGGTGAGGCGCGGGTAAACGTCGGAACGTCCGGACAGCGATCGTTCACGTCCCGGCCGCCGAACTTACTGGTCGAGCGGCTTACGGTGTCGGCCACTGCCCTTCCGAAGCAGCGAAACCGGTGTGTCCTCTTGCGGGTCCGCGAACCCGACCTCCCGCCGCACGATCACTGGATAGGCATCCGCATAAGTGCTGGCGACGCCCACCGGCTGCCACGCCGCACCGTCCCACTCCACAACCATGCGCGGAGCGTCCTCGAACAGGCCGCCGCGCCGGACAGTCGGGTCAAGGGTCAGCGCATCCCGTGTGCCCGGCGGCCGCTCGCGGTTGGCGCGAGCGTCGTACCACTCGGTCACGGTTTCGTCGTCGGGTTCGAGCACGGCTGGCCCTCTCGCTCGGCGTCAATCCGAGGTTAGCGGCCCGTCCGGTCGAGTGGAGCCCGGCCAACCCAAAAGCCCGAGCGGCGCCCGGTCGCGCAACGCATCGGCGTACGCGGTCGAGTCGTCGAACTCCCGGAAATGGGTGATCGGGTCCTGCGCGGCGTAGAGCATGGCGAGGGCGCAGCACAGGCAGAAGTCCTGTCCGGTCTCCACGTCCCGCAGATTCGCGTAGTGCTGACAACCGGACCACTGGCACCGCCTACGGTGCCTTCCGACGGCTCTCCGTCCCGCCATGCTCCGATGGTCCACCGTTCTACTTGGGTTCCTGACCGAGCACGGAGAGTCGCTGTGCCGAGCGGAGCCGCAGCGCGGTCTTGCTGGTCGGCAGTTCCGCCAGCGAGTCACCGAACAGTTTCACCAGGTTGCCGGCCAGCGCGGCGAAATCCTGCCCACCGAGGTTCGGCGGCAGCGCATCCCGCAGTTCCTCGCTGTCCTCGCACAGCTCCCAGAGTTTGCGCAACGCCCAGTGTTTCGTGAGGAGTTGAACGCCGAAGGTGATGTGCAGGCTGTGCTCCTCGGCGCTCTGCCCAGCGTGCACCCACCCGCGCGGGATGAACAGCACCTGCCCGGCCCGCAGCGTGACCGAGAAGTCCGGAGCGGTCGCCGCGAACCGGAGCTTGTCCTCCGGGTCGAACCCGATCTTCGACCAGTTGTGATGCTCCAGCGGGTTCACGAACGTCGGGGCGAACAGCCGCCACTCCTTCGCACCCTCGGCCTGTGCGATGAAGACGTGATGGCAGTCCCAGTGCCACCCGAACCCCTGCGCCTTCCCGGCCGGGGTGAGGTAGAAGTTCCCCGTCACGGGGTGGCCGAGCATGGACGACAGTTCCTTGCAGAACTTCATGATCGGCGGGTAGGACCGGTGCAGGCCGTTGAGAACCAGGGTGTCCGTCGGGTGGTCGGCGGACGGCCGCTCGGCGGTCAGCACACCGTCGCGGACCATGCCGAACCCTCCCGGTCGGATATCCGGATCGGCCAGGATCTCGCGGGCTGCCTGCCTGGTCGCGAGCTGTTGCAGGTCCGCCGTGTCACGGTCGTACACTGCGGGCACCGAGGGCCACGCGGTGCGGAAGGCGTCCGGGTCGGTGACCAGCCTTGAAAGTGCAGTCTGCATGGTGGCGCTCCCTTCTCGTAGGGTGGGAAGGGGCGACCGCCCCAGTTGAGTTGGGGCGGTCGCCTCCCACTCACTTGCTGGTGCGTCAGGCGCCGATCAGGTGGTCGTACTGGCCGGACACGAAGGCGTTGCGCAGCTTGCGCAGCTCACCGGGGGTGCCGGTGATCACGGCGCCGTCGTTGTTGATGTTGGCGAGCGCCACCAGGCCGTTACCGGTGTCGGCGACCGCGAAGCACTCCACCTTGTCGTCCAGGTGGGAGTACGACGCCACCGACCAGTCCAGGCCGGGGTGCGACGCCGGGTCGAACTCCACGGGCTTGCTCATGTGCGTTTCTCCTCTTGTCAGCGAGCACGGCGGGCGCCATGCCCGTTGGTAGTGCCACCGCTACACCACGGGGCGTAGCGGGTAGTGCCCCGCTTCGGGGCCGGGTAGGTATCAGCAGCCCCGAAGTGGGAGTCCTGAGCCCGCCCCGGCCACAGGGGTTGGCGTTGTGGCCAGGACGGCAGCTCAAAGCCGGCGAGCGGTCACACGGCCGCTTCGACCAGCGCGTCGATTCCCGCCGCCGGAGCGAAGGTTGTACACCTGACGGCCCACAGGACCCGCCGGGAGTCGCGCTCCTCGGCCTTGCCCCTGTCGCACGTCTTCGGCGTGGCCGTTCTCCACTTGGGCGGGTGGACTTCCTCGATGCACCACCGATCCTGGGCTCTCGGACGGGCCAAAGCACCCCCATACCCGAGACATGAGGGCGGTGTACGCGCTAGCGTCCCAGAAGGCCCAAACGTCCGGGGGATGACTCTTGAACATCGCTCTCCGACAAGGTATGGCGAACGCGAAGCTCACTCCGAGCCAACTGGCGACCCGCGTAGGCGTCACACCTAAGACCGTGGAACGCTGGCTATCGAACGCCGCGTTAGTACCGCACCAGAAGAACCGCAACGATGTGTGCGCAGCCCTGGGGGTTGATGAGCAAGTGATCTGGCCCAACACCGTCCGGGCGAACATCAAGACCGGCCACGACCGAGAGGTGTTCGCCGCCTATCCGTACCGATCAACCTGCCCAACGCCGGTTTGGGGTCAGCTGATTGGCAATGCTGTAGATGACGTCTTCCTGGCCGGATACACGAACTACTTCGTGTGGCTGGAGCAGCCAGCGCTACACCAGACACTGCGACGCAAGGCCGAGGCCGGGTGTCGCGTCCGGTTCCTGCTGGGTGACCCCGAGTCTGAGACCACACGGCAGCGGGAGCGCATCGAAGGCGTGGCGCTGACCGTCTCGACCCGGATTCGAATCACCCTGGAGCACCTGGAAAAGCTCTCCGGCGTCGAAGGTGTCGAAGCCCGATTCAGCACACCCGATGACGGACCCAACCACGTAAGCCTCTCGGTCTTCCGTTTCGATCACGACGCCCTGGTAACCCCACATCTGGCACGGGTGGTTGGGCATGACTCCCCGATGATGCACCTCCGCCGATCGCAGGACGGCGGAATGTTCGATCGGTTTGCCGAGCACGCAGAAGAACTGTGGGAGCGCGGCGCCCCTACTCGCTGACCAAAAGCAAATGGGCCCGCCCTGCTCTCTGCGAGTGAGGACAGGGCGGGGCTGATTTGTTCCGCACAAATGCCTTGAACGGCCACGCGAGAGTTTTCCCTCCCTGCCGGTCAGGGTCAGGAGGAGAGGGAGTCACCCCCTGGGTAAAACCGCAGGTCAGAGCCCTGCAATTGGGCTTGGCTCGCTCAGCAGCCCAACCGCCCGGCTGGTGAACGGCCGTCGCTCGGTTGTGACACTGCGTACACAGCGGCCGAAGCCGATGCGGAGCGTCAGGGCCTTCGACGCCTCGGGCGAGCAGCGAGCGGCGCGATTCCGGGTGGTGGTCGGCGATCACAGCCGGCCGCCCGCACAGCAGGCACCAGGGGTGCGCGTAGATGTAGGCGCGCCGAACCCGAGCCCACTTCCAGGAGTCGTAGCCGCGCTCCGCCGCACTGCCTCGCTGCTGCTCGGCCTCGCGCTGGTGCTGCGGGCAGCGACCACCACGGGCAGTCAGCTCGGGGCACCCCGGGACGGAGCACGGGGGGCGGGGTCGACGGGGCACGGGGCGCCCCCTCAATCCTGGGATGATCTTGGCGCGTAGGCCCCGGAACGCGCCGAGCCGTCGTGGCGGTGGGGCGTTGCTGTGCGGGATGGCCTTGACGCCTAGGCCCCGGAACCGCGGCAAGTCATGCCCTCGCGTGCCGCCACCGACAAGGAAGCCCGGGGGTTCAGCCAAGCGCCCGTTCGGACCGTGCGCGGCGAAGTGTGTGACTGGCAGGTAATCAGAATGGGATGAAACGGATGAAATGGTGTCCCGCGCTCTGTTGCCACGCTTCGGCGCACGTCACGGCGAAGCACGCGACCGCTGAACGGGTGAATTCTGGGGGCTCAGCGCGCTGGCGTACGACGTCGGCCGCCTGGGGAGCCCAACGTGAGTCCGCAAGGAACCGCGCGGAGTCTTTGGGGGCACCATGATTGAAGGCATGGACCGACAGGCAGGCAGCACGAAGCGACCTCCACAATTCGAACTCCGTTGGGGTGGGCTCCACTTGACCATCCAGCGCATCCCCGCGTGGCTCATCACGGCAGTCACAGCAGGCGGCGGAACCCTCGCGGCCTTGCTGGCACGGAAGTAGCAACTCAGGGGCTCACGGCGAACGCCCCGAAGTCCCTTGCGGTCTTCCCTCGGTGACAGGTGCGACACAGCGACCGCACGTTGTCGTCGGTGTCCTCGCCTCCGAGGGCGAGCGGCGCCCGGTGGTCAACGTCGACCAGCGCCGCGGGGAAGTCTCCGCCGCACACCCCGGAGCCCGCTCGGTCGACCTGCCGTCGAAGTCGCTCCGCCCCACTGTGGCGCCGCGCCACCAGGGCGAGCAGCCGACGGCGGGCCCGGACACTCGGACGGGCTTCGTAGGCCGCGTGGTGGGCCTCGCAGCGTCCTCGGCGAGTCGGAGGTTCGGTGCAGTCGATACAGCGCACGGCGCCCCCTCGGTGGTCGTACGAGTCGGCCAGTTGCAACCTTCCGAAGATGACCCATTTCATGGAACGAGTCATCCGGCGTAGGTTGCAGCCCGGCTCTGTGCCCATCCCGAGACTCGAACTCGGGAAGTCCGCGGCCGGTACCCCGTAGGGCCTCGACCGCGTGCCCCTGCCATTGGGGTTGTGGGCTGGTGGTCGTCCTCGCCGACTCACGGCCGGTCCGGACACGGTGGGGACTGCACGCGCTTACGACCCCTTTCGGCCCGTCCTGGCGGACGGGGTTACTCATAGGCGGTGCAGCCCCCGCACCCTGCCGCACGACTCCGGCGGCCACCCCCGAGAGGGTGCGTGGTGCACGGGCAGGGTTGCTGTAGGGGCAGGCACTCAGACCGCCGGTTCCCGTCGGTGGGGTGCGCGGTAATCCCGCCCCTACTGTGATGGAAGGCGCAACGAATTCCCGCGGCGTCGGCCGGGACTGTTGGTCCGCGCGCGACGGCATTCCTTTGGCCGCCGGTGTCTGATCCGGGCTGAGGAAGCGGTCCCGCGAAACCTGGTAGCCCATGGGGCCCGGCCCGCAACCCACAGACCGCCGTCCCGCTGTTCCTCCTTGGTGTCCCTGACCCGGCGCGACAGGGTCTCGCTGTACTCCCGCGCCTCTTCCGCCCGGTTGATGATCCAACGCCTATCCCGCGGCTCGTTGGAGTCGAGCCCGTCCATATCGAAGATCACCCGGACCTTGCCGATGACCTTCAACAGGTCCTCGGCTCCCTTACGGCTGAACCGGTCGACCGCGTACGCCCACAGCGCGGGTACAACCCCGCCCGCGAGTGCCTTCAAGGCCCGGTCGAAGTCCGCCCGTTCCACGTCCTTGAAGCCGCTCGCAATGTCCTTCCAGACCTTCCGCACGGCGTAGCCCTCGCGGTGCGCGCGGCGGTGCCCCTGCTCCTCCTGGGCGTCCGTGCTCAACTCCTGCCGACCCCCGAACCAGCTTCGACTTACGGCAGTACAGGTCGATGCTCTGCGCCTCCGGCTTACCGCACAGGACGCATATGTAGGTGTCGCTGTCTTGCATGGTGGTGCTCCAACTGACCGTTTCCGCTGGTCACAGCATGTTATGCATGTGTCCATGCCTCCTCGGCCAGCAGCACGCGGATCGAGGCCCCGTTGTCAGTGTCGTTCATGGCCACGACCTCAGGGCGTGCCCGGCGACGGCGACGGGCTTGTGTCTCCGGTAAGGGGAGGGTCCAGAGTGAGGTCCATGGACGGCAGCGACACGCTCTACTCGATCGGCGAGCTCGCCCGGCGCACCGGACTCACCGTCAAGGCCATCCGGTTCTACGCCGACACCGGCCTGGTGCCGCCCACCGACCGCACCGCGGCCGGCTACCGGCGGTACGACGTCCACGCGCTCGCCCGGCTGGACCTCGTCCGCACCCTGCGCGAACTCGGGCTCGACCTGCCCGCGATCCGCCGGGTGCTGGAGCGGGAGGCCCCGCTGCGGGAGGTCGCCGCCGCGCACGCCGGGGCGCTGGAGGTGCAGATCCGCACCCTCCGGCTGCGCCGGGCGGTGCTGCTCGCCGTCGCCCAACGCGGTTCCACACCCGAGGAGATGAGACTCATGCACAAGCTCGCCGCACTCTCCGACGCCGAACGCCGGCGCCTGATCCACGACTTCGTCGACGAGGTCTTCGGCGGCCTGGACGCCAACCCGGAGTTCGTCGCCATGATGCGCTCGGCCATGCCCGAACTGCCCGACGAGCCAAGGGCGGAGCAGGTCGAGGCCTGGGTGGAACTGGGCGAACTCGTCCAGGACCCGGGCTTCCGCGCGGCGGTGCGCCGGATGGCCGAGCACCAGGCCGCCGAGCGCGCCGACGGGGACCGCACCGGCCTGCACGTCGAGCTCACCGGGACGGTGACCTCCCTGGTCCGGACCGCACTGGCGGCCGGCGTCGCCCCCGCCTCCCCCGAGGCCGACCCCGTCGTCGCCGCCCTCGCCGCCGCCTACGCCGAGGCCTTCGGCCGCCCGGACGACACCGCGCTGCGGCGGTGGCTGCTCGACCGCCTCGGGACGGCCGACGATCCCAGGGCCGAGCGCTACTGGCAGCTGATGGCGACCGTCAACGGCTGGCCGGTGCCGGAGAACCTGCGGGACGTATTCGAGTGGTTCACCGGGGCCCTCCGGGCCAGACTGTCGGGATGATCACCCTGGAACCGCTGCGCCCCGACCACGCCGAGGACCTGCTCGACTTCGAACGCGCCAACCGCGCCCACTTCGCCCGCAGCGTCCCGGACCGCGGTGACGACTACTTCACCGGGTTCGCGGACCGCCACGCCGCCCTCCTCGCCGAACAGGCCGCGGGCACCTGCCGGTTCCACGTCGTCCGCGACGCGGCCGGCGAGCTGGTCGGCCGCGTCAACCTCGTCGACCTCGCCGACGGCGGCGCCGAGATCGGCTACCGGGTGGCCGAGTCCGCCGCCGGCCGCGGCGTCGCCACCGCCGCCGTCGCCGAGGCGTGCCGGCTCGCCGCCACCGGGTACGGACTGCGCTTCCTCACCGCCGTCACCACCCGCGACAACCCCGCCTCGCAGGCCGTCCTCGCCCGGAACGGCTTCGCGTTCCGGCACGAGTTCCTCCTCGGCGACCGCCCCGCCCTCGCCTACCGCCGCGACCTGGCCGACCTCGGCTGAGGCACGCCGGCGGGCGGACCCGGCAGTCCGGCGGGCAGGGCGACCGGCCGAAGGGCCCGTGCCGCGCCGGGGACGGTGTGCGGGTCGAAGCCGAGCACGAGAACGGTGGGCACGAAAGGACGCTCACCCCGGCCGCCCGGGTTCCCCGCGCAGGAAGCGGGCCGCGTCGGCGAGGGTGAGCTTGGGATCGCTCCAGGAGCAGACCTCCAGCCAGGAGAGCCGGCCGTCCTCGGCGAAGAGCAGGATCTCGCCGTCGGAGCCGATCGCCGCCTCGGCCACCACGTCCGAGCGGGCGCCGTCCGCGACGCCGGCGAAGAGGGCCGTGCTGCAGCCGCACCGGCAGCGGGACTCCACGCGCAGGTGCGGGACCTGGGCGCGCAGGGGGTGGCCCTCGGGGAGGAGGACGTCGAGGACGCGGGCGACATCGGTGGGAAGGAGAGTCATGGGCGTCTGCGCAATCGTGTGGTGAGGGCCGACAGTTCGGCGACCCGCAGAAGGCGGGCGAGCAGGAGGTAGCCGACGGCGAGGGTGGCGGCGGCCGGCGCCAGGCCGTACCGCGCGGTCCACCAGGCCGCGGTGGCGGCCGGGAGGGCGGCGAGCAGCAGCCTGGCGTGGTCGCCCAGGACCCGCACCGGGCCGAGGCGTCGTCGCAGCAGCAGGGAGGCGCCCAGGACGGTCAGCAGGAACGAGCCCCCGTAGCAGCCGGCCATCCCGGTGACGGCCCAGCGCAGCGGCAGCAGCCGGTGGCAGAGCACCGCCCCCAGGGCCGTGGCGGCGACCGGCAGCAGGTTGAGCAGGAAGGGCGTGCGGCTGTCGCCCAGCGCGTAGAAGGCGCGGGTCAGCGCGTACGAGGCCGAGTAGAGGACCAGGCCGGGCGCGAAGGCGGTGAGCATTCCGGCGATGGCCCGGACGTCGGCGGGGTCGGTGCTCCCGTGCCCGAAGGCGAGCGCGCACAGCTGCGGCGCGAGGACCGCCAACCCGCAGGCCGCGGGGACGGTGACCACCGCGATGGTGCGCACGGTCCGGGCGAGCAGCGCCCGCACGGCCCGCGGGGAGTCGGCGGACGCGCTGAGCGCGGGCACCGCCGCCGTCACCAACGACACCGTGACCACCCCGTGCGGCACGATCCACAGCAGGTACGCGCTGCTGTAGGCGGTGTACCCGACGCCCGGCAGTCCGGCCGCGGCGGCCTGCGCGCCGACCGAGGTCGACAGCCTGGTGACCACCCAGTAGCCCGCCTGGTCGGCGAGCACCAGCAGCAGCGTCCACCCGGCGGCGCGCAGCGGCTCGCCGAGCCCCGCACGCCGCCAGTCCCAGCGCGGCCGCAGCCGTACCCCGGCCGCCCGCAGGCAGGGCAGCAGCACCAGGCCCTGGGCCACCACGCCGGCCGTCGTCCCGGCCCCGAGCACGGTCAGGTCCCGCTCGTCGAAGGAGCGGTGGCCGACGAAGGCACCGAACACCCCGATCACCACCAGGTTGTTGAGCACCGGCGCCCACGCCATCGGCGCGAACCGCCGCCGGGCGTTGAGGAGTTGACCGAGCACCGTGAACAGCCCGTAGAAGAACACCTGCGGCAGGCACAGGTACGCCAGCAGCACCGTCCGGTCCAACTGGGCACCGTCGTACGAGGTGTAGGCCCGCACCACGTACGGCGCGCCGGGCACCACGACCGCCGTCAGCACCAGCAGGGCGACCACCAGCACCGTCACCAGCCGGTCGACGTGCGCCGCCCCGCCGTCCGCCGACTCCTTGGCGGCGCGCACCAGGTGGGGCACCAGCGCGGTGTTCAGCGCACCGCCGATCAGCAGCACGAACAGGATGTTGGGCACCGTGTTGGCCACGTTGTACCCGTCCGCGAGCAGCCCCGAGCCGAGGACCGCCACCAGCAGCGCCGAGCGGACGAAGCCGGTGGCCCGGGAGACCACCGTCCCGGCCGCCATCACCAGGCCGGGCGGGAGCGCACGGCGCGGCCTGCGGTGCCGGACGGGCACCGCGGGGCCTTCCAGAACACTCATCCGCCGGTCCCTCCCGCTCCGAGCAGCGCCGACCCGGACGGATCGGCGAACCCGGCGAGAGCATGCTCCGGCTCCCCTGAAGCGAGGCTGAGAAAGCTGAAGGCGGCTTAAGGAACGGATCCGGCGCCGATGGCATCCTGATCCGCATGGAGATTCTGGTGGTGGAGGACGACGCCCAGGTCGCGGCGGCCGTACGGCGCGGTCTGGAGGCGGAGGGCTACACCGTCGACCTCGCCCCGGACGGTCTCACCGGCCTGCGGCTGGCCCAGCGGCACGCCTACCGGGCGATCGTGCTCGACATCATGCTGCCCGGCCTGAACGGCTACAAGGTGTGCGAGGCGCTGCGCGTCGACGGCGTCACCACCCCGATCCTGATGCTGACCGCCAAGGACGGCGAGTACGACGAGGCCGAGGGCCTGGACACCGGCGCCGACGACTACCTCACCAAGCCGTTCTCCTACCTGGTCTTCCTGGCCCGGCTCCGTGCCCTGCTCCGCCGCAGCCAGACCCCCGGCCCGCTGCTGCGGGTCGGCGACCTCTGGCTGGACCCGGCGGGCCGCCGCTGCGGCCGGGGCGGCGCCGAGATCACCCTCACCGAGCGGGAGTTCGCCGTCCTGCGCTGCCTGGCCGAGCATCCCGGCGAGGTGCTCTCCAAGCGCCGGATCGTCGACGAGGTGTGGGACATCGCCTTCGACGGCGAGGAGTCCATCGTCGAGGTGTACGTCAGCATGCTGCGCCGCAAGGTGGACACCCCGTTCGGCGTCCGCTCGATCACCACGGTGCGCGGCGCCGGCTACCGACTGGAGACCGCACCGTGCTGAGCCGTCTCTCCACCCGCCTGCGCACCTCGCTGGCGGCCGGACTGACCGCGCTGCTGCTGCTCGGCGGCGGCGCCTGGTGGCTGCGCGGCCACCTGTACGACGCCCAGCTGGAGGCCGCCCAGGCGGAGGCCACGTCGCAGTCCCACGATCTCAGCAACGGCTACAAGCTCGGCCAGCAGCTGGTGGACAACTGGAGGCTGCCGTACGTGGTGCTGGGCGGCGACGGCCAGGTGCTGTTCATGGGCGGCACGCTGACCACCCAGCACCTGGTCGGGCCCCCGCCCGCCTCCGTGCCGCACCTGGCCCGGGACGACTGGCAGTCCGTCCAGCGGATCACCATCGGCCCCGCGGGCACGGCCGCGGCCAACCGCTACTCGGGACGCACCTTCACCGCGATGGGCAGCTGGAGCCCCCTGCTGCGCAAGGACGGCGACCAGACGAAGCCGATGGCCGGCCCGTTCACGGTGTACGTGCTGGTCACCCCGTTCGCCGCCGAGGCCTCGCTGCACACCATCGACCCGGTGCTGCGGCTGGGCGTGCCGGCCGCCGCGCTGCTGGTCGCGCTGGTGGCCTGGGCGGCGACCAGCCGGGCGCTGCGCCCGGTGGAGGCGATCCGCGCCGGGCTGGCCGAGATCGGCGAGCACCGGCTGGACCGCCGCGTCCCGGTGCCGCGCGCCGGCGACGAGCTCACCCGGATGGCCCGGACCACCAACGCCACCCTGGACCGGCTGGAGCGCTCCGCCGTGCAGCAGCAGCGCTTCGTCGCGGACGCCTCGCACGAGTTGCGCAGCCCGATCGCCGCGCTGCGCACCAATCTGGAGGTGTCGCTGGCGCACCCCGAGCGCACCGACTGGCCGGCCACCACCCGGGAGGCGCTCACCTCGGTCGAGCGGCTCCAGCAGCTCACCGAGGACCTGCTGTTCCTGGCCCGGGACTCGCACCCGGCGTCGGCCGGCCGGCTCACCGACGTCGACCTGTCCGCCGTGCTGCGCGAACTCGCCGACCAGTACCGCCCGGTCGTCGGCGCCCGGCTCGCCCTGCGGGTGGACGCGCCCGAAGCGGTGCTGGTGCGCGGCAGCCGCATCCGGCTGCACCGGCTGGTGCGCAACCTGCTGGACAACGCCCAGCGGCACGCGGCCGCCGAGGTGGTGCTGTCCGTGCGGCACACCGTGCACGGCTGTGTCCTGGAGGTCCGGGACGACGGCCCGGGCGTGCCGCCGGAGGACCGCGAGCGGATCTTCGAGCCGTTCACCCGGCTCGACGAGGCCCGCAGCCGGGACGCCGGCGGCAGCGGTCTGGGCCTGGCCATCTCGGCGGACATCGCGACCCGGCACGGCGGCACCCTGCGGGTCGCCCACGCCCCGCACGGCGCCCGCTTCGTGCTGGAACTGCCGTCGGCCGGACGGGACTCCTAGTCCGGGGCGTGGCCGGGGCGTGGCCGGGGCGCCTCTAGGGCGTGGCCGCGGACACCGTCCGCAGCGGCACCGAGGCCCTCAGCCGGAAGCCCCTCCCCCGCTCCCCCGGCCCGGTCTCCAGGCGCCCGCCGACCAGGGCCAGCCGCTCCTCCAGCCCGGACAGGCCGTTGCCCGGCTGGGACTTGCCCGGCCCGCGCCCGTTGTCGGTGATCTCCAGGACGGCGTAGCGCTCGCCGCTCGCCTCCCAGCTCTCGTCCGCCGTCACCGTGCAGACGGTGGCGCCCTCGCCGTGCCGGACCACGTTGGTGACGGCCTCGCGCAGCGCCCAGGCCAGCGCCCCGGTCTCCTCGTCGGCCAGCGACGGCCAGGCGTCCACCAGCTCCGGCGCGGCCTCCAGCCGGACCTGCGCGGCGGCCAGCGCGGTACGGGCGGCGGCCAGTTCGACCGGCAGGGTCGGGCGACGGAAGCCGGTCACCGCCTCCCGGACGTCGATCAGCGACTGCCGGGCGACCTGCTCGATGTCGGCGACCTGCGCCCGCGCCGCCTCGTCCTTGCCGGCGTCCATGAACCGCCCGGCCAGCTCGCTCTTCAGGGTGATCAGCGACAGCGAGTGCCCGAGCAGGTCGTGCAGGTCGCGGGCCAGCCGCAGCCGCTCCTCGGAGGCCGCCAGGTGGGCGACCGCGGCCCGGGCCTCGCGCAGTTCCTTCATGGTGGCGACCAGCCGCTGCAGACCGGTCATCGCGATGCCGGAGAGGAAGGCGCTGAGCGCGAAGGTGGACACGTTGTCGACGCCGGCCCCGATGCCCGTCCCGACGGCGGCGGTGAGCACGGCCATGGCGACCAGGGCGCGCAGCGCGTAGTGGGTCGGCACGATGATCGCGACGCACACCGAGGCGTAGATGAACAGCGTCAGGAACGCGGCTCCGAGGCCGACCGGGGCGGCGACGGCGAGCCCGACCATCGTCGTGACGATCACCAGGCAGGCCCGCGGCCGCATCCCGGCCTGCGAGCGGAAGACCACCAGCAGCACGTAGGCGACCACGAACCCGGCCAGGCAGCACCAGCCGAGCACCGTCCCGGCCGTGGTGTGGCCGCCGTTCAGCAGGTCGCCCGCCGGGTAGGCCAGGTAGAGCATCCACAGCATCATCCAGGCGACCTTGACCAGCAGCTGGCGCCTGCTCTCCACCGGGGAACCGGGCACGTTCATGAAGGACGCGCGCGCCACGCCCACCTCCGGCGGTTCGTCGGGGCGGTGGGCCTGGCGCGCGTCACTCATGTCGATCATCATGCCTGGCGGCTGTCACGGCGGTACAGGGCCGCCGCGGCGGCGCCGAACACCACGAGGAAGGCGGCCAGCCCGGCGACCGCGCCGGTGTCCAGGGAGTGCCCGGGCCGGGTGAAGTCGGCCAGCTGGTTGTACAGGTACACCGGGTTGAAGCGGGCGAACCTCTCCAGTGAGCCGCTCACCGGGAACCAGGTGCCGCCGAGCAGGGCCATCGCCATGTAGGTGATCATCACGATCGGCTGCACCGCGTCCGGCGCCGCCGCGTACCCGAGCGCCACCCCGAGCGCGGCGAACACGAAGCTGCCCAGCCAGAGCGCGGCCGCCAGCCCGAGCCACTGCGGCACGCTCAGCGAGACGCCCTGGCTCGCGCCGACCGCGAAGACCACCAGGATCGCCGGCAGCGTGGTGACGGCGGTCGCCGCGATCTTGCCGACGGTGTACGCCCGGCCGGGCAGCGCGGTCAGCCGCAGCTGACGCACCCAGCCGCTCTTGCGCTCCAGCGAGATCCGCTGCGCACTGCCGGTCAGCACCGCGCCGACCGCGCCGAAGGTGGCCATCGAGACCATGAAGTAGGTCTTCACCGGCAGGCCCCCGGCGAGCTGGGTGGAGCCGTAGGCGTTGATGAAGAAGACGTACATCAGCGCCGGGTAGGCGACGGTGAAGAGCAGGTAGCGCCGGTTGCGGAGGGTCCGCAGGATCTCCAGCCGGATCAGGGTGGTCATCGCACGGTCTCCTTCTCGGTGTTCTCCCGGCCGGCGTCCCCGGCGCCGGCCTCGCGGTCCAGCTCGCCGGTGATGGTCAGGAAGGCCTGCTCCAGGCCCACGCCGGCGACCTCCAGCCCGCGCGGGTACAGCCCCGCCCGGTAGATCCCGGCCACGGTGGCGTCGGCGTCCGCGGTCCGGATCCGTACCGTCCGCACCCCCGCGACCCTGGCGGTGACGTCCAGCGACCGCACGCCCGGCAGGGTGCGCAGCACGGGCTCCTCGAACCCGCCGTCCGCGTCGTGGAGTTCGAAGGCGACCCGGCGGGCGCCGGCCCGCGCCTTGATCTCCGCCGAGCTGCCGTCGGCGATCAGCCGGCCCCGGTGCAGCACCAGGACGCGGTCGGCGATCGAGTCGGCCTCCTCCAGGTAGTGGGTGGCGAACAGCACCGTGCGCCCGGCGTCGGCCTGCGCGCGCATGCTCGCCCAGAACGACTGCCGCACGCTGACGTCCATGCCGGTGGTCGGCTCGTCCAGCACGATCAGGTCGTTGTCGCCGGCGATGGCCAGGGCGAAGCGGACCCGCTGCTCCTGGCCGCCGGACAGCTTGTCGACCCGCCGCTCCGCCAGCTCGGTGATCCCGGCGTCGGTCAGCACCTCCGTGACCGACCGGCCGCGCGGGTGCACGTCGCAGGCGAGCCGCACCAGCTCGCGCACCTTGACGTCGGTCATCAGCCCGCCGCTCTGCAGCATCGCGCCGACCCGGCCGGCCTCGATCGCCGCCCGCGGGGTGGCGCCGAACAGGGTCACGCTGCCCCGGTCGGGCTCGCGCAGGCCGAGCAGCAGGTCCAGGCTGGTGGACTTCCCGGCGCCGTTCGGCCCAAGCAGGGCGACGGTCTCTCCCGGCCTCAGCACGAGGTCCAGTCCGTCCACGGCGCGCACCCGCCCGTAGCTCTTGCCCACGCCGCGGAAGGCGGCCACCTCGGTACCCATCGCCCGGCTCCTCTCCCTGATGGTGTCACGCTCATGGCGTCACGGTCGGTGCTGTTCGCACCACCTCAGAGTCCCGCGCGGGCGGGTGGCGGCGGCAGTGTCCGCCGTCGTGCCTTCGGCATGACGGATGTCATGCCGGCGGCCGGTACCCCGGTCAGGGGCACCGGCCGCCGAAAGCGCTGGTCGGACGGGTGTCACACCCCCAGCGAGCGCTTCACGAAGTCGACCTGGAGCAGCAGCAGGTTCTCCGCGACCTCCTCCTGCGGGGTCATGTGGGTGACTCCGGACAGCGGCAGCACGGTGTGCGGGCGCCCGGCGGCGAGCAGCGCCGAGGACAGCCGCAGGGTGTGCGCGGCCACCACGTTGTCGTCCGCCAGCCCGTGGATGATCATCAGCGGGCGCTCCAGGCCGGCCGCGTACCCGCTCAGCGAGTTGGCGGCGTACACCTCGGGCCGCTCGGCGGGGTCGCCCAGGTAGCGCTCGGTGTAGTGGGTGTCGTACAGCTCCCAGTCGGTCACCGGCGCCCCGGCCACCGCCGCGTGGAAGACGTCCGGGCGGCGCAGCACGGCGAGCGCGGAGAGGTAGCCGCCGTACGACCAGCCGCGGACGGCGACCCGGTCGAGGTCCAGCGGGAACTCCCCGGCGAGCGCCCGCAGCGCCTCCACCTGGTCGTCCAGGGTGGCCCCGGCGAAGTCGAAGGCGATCGACTTCTCCCAGGCCGGCCCGCGCCCGGGCGTGCCGCGCCCGTCGGCGACGACCACCGCGAAGCCCTGGTCGGCGAACCACTGCGAGTTGAGGTGCGGGTTGTGCGCCTGGACGACGCGCTGGCCGTGCGGGCCGCCGTACGGGTCCATCAGGACGGGCAGCAGGCCGTCCCGCTCCCGGTCGTAGCCGGTGGGCAGGAAGACGGCCGCCGGGATGCGGCGCTCGCCGGCGAAGCGGAAGACCGGGCGGGCGGTGATGACCGGGGTCTCGGCGTACGAGGCGATGGTGGCGACGTCGTCGACCGCCAGGCCCTCGGGCAGGTCCCGGGCGACCTGGACCAGGGTGCCGGGCAGGTCCGGCTCGGCGGTGGCCCGGACGGTGATCCCGCCGCCGTGCACCGCGCTGGTGACGGAGGTGAACGGCCGCCCGTTGGCGGACTCCCAGCCCAGTCGCGTGCCGTCGTGGCTGATCCGGCCGACGCCGATCCAGCCCGGCTCGGGGTCGGTCTCCTCGGCGCCGCCGGCGGCGCCGAAGAACACCTCCCGCTCGGTGACCGCGACGACCGAGCGGACGTGCAGGTCGGCCCCGGTCACGGCGCGGTCGCCGATCACCAGCGCCCGCACGCCGCCCTCGTCGGAGATCCGGACCAGCTTGCCGTCCGGGGTCCAGGCCGGCGCGCCCGGGAACAGCTCCAGCCAGACGCCGTCCTTCTCCTCGTGCAGCACCTCGGTGGCGCCGGTGGCGGCGTCCAGGCCGAGGATCCGCTGGCCGCGCTGGTCACGGGTCTGGACCAGGAGCAGCGGCACGCCGCCCTTCGACCAGTGCACCCGGCCCAGGTACGGGTAGGCCTCGCGGTCCCAGACCACCTCGGTGCGCCCGCCGTGCAGGTCGAGCAGCCAGAGCCCGACCTCGGCGTTGGCGCCGCCGGCCGCCGGGTAGGCGACCTCGGCGGGCTCACGGTCCGGGTTCGCCGGGTCGGCGATCCACCAGCGGCGCACCGGGCTGTCGTCGGCGCGCTCGACCAGCAGCCGGTCGCCCGCCGGGGACCACCAGAAGCCGCGGTCGCGGTCCATCTCCTCCTGCGCGATGAACTCGGCCTGGCCCCAGGTGACGTTCGGGCCGTCCGGCTCGGCGAGCACCCGGTCGCCGCCGCCGTCGGTGCGGGTCAGCCGCAGCTCGCCGGCGGTGTTGGCGTACGCGACGTAGGCGCCGTCCGGGGAGAGGCGCGGGTCCAGCAGCGGCCCCTCGGCGGGCAGTTCGGCGGTGGCGCCGGTGGTCAGGTCGGCGGTGAACAGGCGGCCGGAGAGGGCGAAGGCGGCCAGCTTCCCGGCCGCGTCCAGGGCGTAGCCGACGATGCCGGCCGAGCCCTCGCGGCTGCGCTCGCGGCGGGCCCTCTCGGCCGGGGAGAGGTCCTCCTCGCCGCCGCCGAGCAGCGCGGCCGGGTCGGCGGCGACCCGCTCCTCGCCGGTGGCGGTGTCGAGGGTCCAGAGCAGGTTGGCCCGGTCGCGGCCGGATCGCGAGCGGAGGAAGACGACCCGCGAGCCGTCCGGCGCGACGGAGAAGGAGCGGGGCGCGCCGACGGTGTAGCGCAGGGTCCGCGCGTACTGCCTCGGGAAGGTGTCGGCAGAGGTGTGGGAGGTCATGGCACCAGACCTTATGACGACGGACCACCACCCCCGGGCGTGCGTTGATCACTCGTTCGGAGCATCGTCGACAAGTACGCCCCAAAGAGGTCCAAACCGCCTCCGACCGGCCCACGCGCCCCTCGGATGCCACGATGCCCCGGCGCGCGCGGACTCACCGAGGGTAATGACACCCTCACCCATCGGGTATGACTTGTCGCGCGAGTGAACGCCCGGCCCCGTCCCGGACCGCGGTCACCCGCAGCCCCCAGTCCCGCACCGTCCCTCGCCGCTCTCCCCCGGGCGGCGTGCCCGAGAAGGGGTGTGAGCCGACATGGCCATGAACATCTCCGCCGCTGTGCTGATGCTGGTCATCGTGGTGATCCTGATCCGCCGGTCCGGCCTGAAGCTGGCGCACGCGATCGTCTGCGCGCTGCTGGGCTTCTACCTGGCCTCCAGCTCGATCGCCCCGTCGATCAGCCAGGTCACCAGCAACCTCGCCGGAATGATCAACGGCCTGAGGCTCTGACCCCGCCGCCGCGGCCGCGAGGGCCTGTCGTCGCACGCGCGCCTGCCCCGCCCGCCCTCCGGGCGGACGACGGGAGCGTGACGACAGGCCCTAGGCTTCCTCCCATGACCGCGACTACCGGCCGCCGCCTCCTCCTGGTGCACGCGCACCCCGACGACGAGTCGATCGGCAACGGCGCCACCATGGCCCGGTACGCCGCCGAGGGCGCCCGGGTCACGCTGGTGACCTGCACCCTCGGCGAGGGCGGCGAGGTGATCCCCGCGCGGCTGGCCCACCTGACGGCCGATCGGGACGACACCCTCGGCGCGCACCGGATCGGCGAGCTCACCGAGGCGATGCGCGCCCTCGGCGTGACCGACTTCCGCTTCCTCGGCGGCCCGGGGCGCTACCGCGACTCCGGGATGATGGGCGTGCCCGAGAACGACGTGCCCGGCTGCTTCTGGCGGGCGGACGTCGAGGAGGCGGCCGGCCACCTGGTCGCGGTGATCCGCGAGGCGCGCCCGCAGGTGCTGGTCACGTACGACCCGGACGGCGGCTACGGGCACCCGGACCACATCCAGGCGCACCGGGTCGCGATGCGCGCCCACGAGCTGGCCGCCGACCCGGCGCACCGGCCGGAGCTGGGCCCGGCCTGGCGGATCGCCAAGGTGTACTGGAACCGGATGCCCCGCTCGGTGATCGAGGCCGGGCTCGCCGAGGCCGCCGCCAAGGCGTCCTTCCCGGGCGTGGCGCAGCCCTCCGACGTCCCCGGCGTGGTCGACGACGAGGTGGTCACCACCGTCCTGGACGGCGCGGCGTACGCGGGGCGCAAGGCCGCCGCACTGACCGCCCACGCCACCCAGATCACCGTGGACGGCGCCTTCTTCGCGCTCTCCAACGACCTCGCCCAGCCGCTGTTCGCCACCGAGTACTACCAGTTGGTGCACGGCCAGGCCGGGCCGGGCGGGCCGGAGGACGACCTGTTCGCCGGCCTTCCGCTCGACGCCGCCCACGCCGAGGAGGGCACCCGATGAGCAAGTCCGACGCCACACCGCCGCGCCGCACGCTCGCCGCCGCCGTCCTCGGCACCCGCGAGGAGCGGCTGGCGGAGCCCCAGCCCCCGCGCGCCGCCCGGATCGGGGCCTACGTCCTGTTCTTCCTGCTGGGTGCCGCGGTGTCGGTCTGCGGATCCTTTGTGCAGGCCCTGTGGCCGCCGGTGGGAGTCCTGCTGGCGCTCGCCGCGACCGGCGCCACCTTCTACGGCGGCCTGCGGGTCACCGGCACCCGGCTCGGCGCGGGCGCGCCCGCGGCCGGCTGGTTCCTGGCGATGCTGCTGCTGATCGTGCCCCGGCCCGAGGGCGACAACGTGCTGTGGTCCAACGCCACCTCGCTGGCCTGGCTGTTCGCCGGGTCGGTGCTGGGCGTGATCTGCGCCACCCTGCCCACCCGCACCAGCTGGTTCCCCGGGGTGCCCGGCCCCCCGCGCTGACCCGGGTCGTGCACGGCGTACCGTACCGCGTACGACGAGCAGTCAGGAGCGTACGGCCTTACTCTCATACCGGAGGAACCGGACGTATCAGGATCTGTCCGAAGCCGTTCGCCGCTCAGTTCTTCCCAGTATGGTGGTCCCGCAGAACGCCGTACCCGACCGCCGCCCGCCCCAGCCAAGGCCCGGCGACCACGAACCGCGGTCGCGCCGCACGGCCCGCCCGCGAACCCGGAGCAGAGCAGCATTGAGCAGCCGCGAATCTGACAACGCCCACCCGACGCCCCGGCGCACGGGCCCGGACGCCTACCCGTCGGGCACACCGCCCTACGGCACGCCGGGGCTCCCCGGCGGCGACCGGGCCGACGCCGGACCGGGCGCCGCGTCGGGCGGCGAGGACGACGGTCCGAAGACCGAGACCACCCTGACCACCCGGGTCCGGATCAACATCCCCGGCTCGCGTCCGATCCCGCCGGTCGTCGTCCGCAGCACCGTCAAGAACGAGGACGGCCCGGGCGATGACGCCCCGGCCGCCGCCGCCGAACCGGGCGGCCCGCGGCACCGCTCCGCGCCGACCTCGCCCGTCCTCGGTGTGATGGACGACGGCGGCCGCCAGGCCGCCCCGCCGAACCTGCCGCCGGAGTGGCAGATCCCGCCGATCCCGCCGGCGACCTCGGAGTCGGAGTCCACCGGCGCCTGGTTCCGCCCGCGCCAGAAGAAGGCCGCGACCGCCGAGTCCGCGCCGGCCACGGCTCCGGCGACCGTTCCGGCCGGTGCCGTGGGCACGACGGAGGCCCCGGTCGCCCCGGGCGGCGCCGAGCCGCGCCCGCAGGGTGCCCGTCCGGCCGCGGGCCGACCCGCCCGTGCCGACGGCGCGCGGAACGGCACCCCGAGCGGCCGGCCGGTGCCCGCCCAGGGCAAGCAGCCGAACCCGGCAGCCGCGCCCGTCGCGCCGTTCCACGCCGAGGCCCCGGTGGAGGAGCCCGGCGTGTACGAGGCCGCCGACCCGTTCGCGCCGGTCACCGACCCGTTCGGCACCTCCGTTCCCGACGCCGGCGCGCAGGGCCTGCCCCGGCGCGACGGCGGGCAGCAGAGCCGCGGACAGCAGAACGGGCAGCAGAACGGGCAGCCGCAGAACCGTCAGCAGCGCAAGAACCGGCCGGGCGGGCCGCAGCAGCCCGGCCCGCAGAACGGCTTCCAGCCGAACGGCCACCAGGCGCCCGCGCCGCACCCGCCGTCCGGGCCGGTCACCGAGCCGAACCCGGAGGACACCTCCGTCGACGGCTTCGCGCCGATCCGCGACAACACCCCGCCGCCCGCCGCGATACCCGGCCTGCCCCGGAACGGCGCCCCGCACGGCGCCGACGGCCGTCCGCAGCCGAGCCTGTTCGCCTCGGCCCCGACCGGCACCGATCCGTTCGCCGCCCAGCGCCCGGCCGCCCCCGGCCACGGCCAGGAGGTCCCCGCCGCTCCGGCGGGCCCCGGCGCCCTCTTCCCGGGCGCGCCCGGCACCGCCGCGCAGCCCGGCGACCCGGAGGCCACCGCGGTCACCCCGCTGCCGGCCCCGGCGCCCGGCCCCCGGCCCGAGGGCTCCGAGGAGACCAGGAACGCCAAGGGCGGCAAGGGCGGCAGGGGCTCCAAGGCCACCCCGGCCCCCGCTCCGGCCCCCGCCAAGGCGAAGGCCGAGCCCGCCGCCCCGGCCAAGGCCAAGCGCGGCGGGGCCGGCAAGAAGCTGGTCAAGCTGGGCGTCTACGGCATCGTCGCGGTGCTGTTCCTCGGCGCCGCCGCGTACGGCACCGGCCTGATGCTCAACCAGTCCGACGTCCCCAAGGGCACCGTGGTGCTCGGCGCCGAGATCGGCGGCAGCAGCCGCGACCAGGCGATCCACCAGCTGGACGAGTCGGTCGGCAAGGCCGGCCAGCAGCCGCTCAAGCTGAAGATCGGCGACCAGGCCGTGGACCTCGACCCGGCGGTCGCCGGCCTGAGCTTCGACACCACCGCCACCGTGGACGGCCTGGCCCAGCACAGCTACAACCCGCTGGACGTCTTCAAGTCGCTCAAGGGCGGCACCAAGACCGTCGCTCCCGAGGTCAAGGTCGACAAGGCCAAGCTCAAGGCCGCTCTCGACACCCTCGCGGCCGGCTCCGGCCAGGGCCTCCAGGAGGGCTACGTCAAGTTCGGCGACGTCAACGGCGAGCCGATCGTCGTCCCCGGCCGGGCCGGCCAGGCGGTGGACTCGGCGAGCGCCCTGGACGTGATCGCGCAGGCCTACCGCGACCGCGCCGACGGCAAGCCCGAGCAGCCGATCGCCCTGGCCGTCACGGCCGCCCAGCCGAAGATCTCCACCCAGGCCCTCCAGGGCGCCGCCGACACCCTCGGCAAGCAGATCGCCGCGGGCAAGGTGCACGTCGTGGCCGGCGCCAAGTCCTGGGACTTCGGCCCGAAGACCGCCGCCAAGGCGCTCACCCTCGTCCCGGACGCCTCCGGCAAGATCGTGCCCAAGTGGGACCTCGACGCGCTCGCCGCCCAGCTGGGCACCGCGTTCGACAAGGTGAAGGTCAAGAAGAACGGCCAGGTCGCCGCGATCACCCCGCAGGACGTCGCGGACGGCATCACCTCGGTGCTCGACAAGACCGGCGACAAGGACCGTACCTTCAAGTTCGTGGTCTGACGCGGTCGGGGGCCGGCGCGTCCGCCGTACCCGCACCGCACGAGGGGCGGGCCCGCATCCGGGCCCGCCCCTCGACAACACCCGTCCCGGTCAGCAAGATGTGACGCCACACCATCCGCCACATCCACCCCGGGGAGCACGCCGATGCGCCGCCGCCTCCAGCACCACGGGACGGCCCTGCTCGCCGGTCTCACCCTCTCGCTGGCCCTCTGCTCCTGCACCTCCGGTCAGGACGCCGCCGAGGCCCCGACGGCCGCCCTCGCGTCGCCCAAGCTCACCTCGGTCGACATCAACCCGCACGACCGGGCCCAGCTGCGCCAGGGCGGCACCCTGAACCTGGCGATCGCCCAGTTCTCCCGCCAGTGGTCGCCGATCCACACCGACGGCAGCGAGTCCTCGACCGTCATGGTCAGCAAGCCGCTGCTGCCGACCTTCTTCCGCTCGGACGCGGCCGGCACCCAGACCCCCAACCCGGCCTACCTGCAGGAGGCGCACGCCGAGCTCAGGGACGGCCGGCAGGTGGTCACCTGGACGCTCAACCCGAAGGCCCACTGGTCCGACGGCACCCCGATCACCTGGCGCGACATCGAGGCCAACTGGCGTGCCCTGAACGGGAAGGACCCGGCCTACAAGTCCTCCAGCAGCACCGGCTTCGAGCTGGTCTCCGCGGTGGAGCGCGGCAAGGACGACTTCCAGGCCGTGATGACCTTCGACCACCCGTTCTCCGAGTGGCAGTCGATGTTCAACAGCGCCGGCAACGCCCCGCTGCTGCCCGCCGGCCGGATCTCCACGCCGGAACTGTTCAACTCCTCCTACCTGGACGCGTTCCCGGTCACCGCCGGCCCGTTCAAGGTCGAGCAGCTGGACCGCGCCGCCCAGACCGTCACGCTGGTCGCCGACCCCTCCTGGTGGGGCGACAAGCCGGTGCTGGACCGGATCGTCTTCCACGCGATGCTGCCCGACGCGATGCCCGCCGCCTTCGCCAAGGGACAGCTCGACCTCGTCAACATCGGCCCGGACGTGGCCGGCTACCAGGTGGTCAGGAACACCAAGGGCGCCGCGGTGCGCCGGGCCGGCGGACCGGACTTCCGCCAGCTCACCCTGAACGCCCGCACCCCCGCGCTCGGCGACGCGACCGTGCGCCAGGCCGTCTTCCAGGCGATCAACCGGGACGTGGTGATCCGCTCCGACCTCAGCGGCCTGGACTGGCCCGCCGTCCCGCTCAACAACCACCTGCTGGTCACCAACCAGAACGGCTACCGCGACAACTCCCTGGGCCTGGCCCGCTACGACCCCGCCGAGGCGGCCCGCAAGCTGGACGCGGCCGGCTGGAAGCCGGACGGCGACGTGCGGAGGAAGGACGGCCGCGAGCTGAACCTGCGGATGGTCGTCCCGGCCGGCGTCAACCCGGCCCAGGCCGAGGCCGCCAACACCACCAGAATGCTCAAGGACGTCGGCATCAAGGTCACCACCGTGACCGCCCCCGCCAACGAGTTCTTCGACAAGTACGTCAACCGCAACGACTTCGACATCGCCGCCTACTCGCTGATCGGCACCCCCTTCCCGGCCAGCGGAAACCGCGCCAACTTCGTCCAGAGCGGCGGCACCAACCACGTCGGGGCGGGCAGCCCGGCGGTGGACGCCGCGCTCGACCGGGCGGCGGCCGCGGCCGACGCCGCCACCGCCACCGAGGCGATCAACCAGGCCGACGGGGAGCTCTGGAAGGTGGCCGGCGTCCTGCCGCTCTACCAGCGCCCGCAGCTGTACGGGGCCCGCGCCGACCTCGCCAACATCGGCGCGCAGGGCCTGTCCGACATCGTCTGGGAGAACGTCGGCTTCGCGAAGTAGCCGCCGGCCGGGCCGGGCGCGGCCTCAGCCGTGCAGCGTCTCGCGCCAGTAGTGGCAGGCGCTGCGGCGGCCCGCCAGCTCCGTCCCGTGCTCGCCGGTCACCGGTGTCAGCGCGGGGAGTTCGGTCCGGCAGCGGTCCTGGGCGCGCGGGCAGCGGGGGTTGAAGGCGCAGCCCTCCGGGGGACTCAGCAGGCTCGGCGGCAGGCCCTTGATGGCGTGCAGGTTCCGGCCCTTCTGGTCCAGCCGGGGGATGGAGTCCAGCAGTCCCCGGGTGTACGGGTGCGCGGGCCGGGCGTACAGCTCGTGCACCGGGGCGGTCTCGACGATCCGGCCCGCGTACATCACGGCGATCTTGTCCGCGACGTCGGCGACCACGCCCAGGTCGTGGGTGATCAGGATCAGGCCCATGTTGTACTCGGCCTGCAACTCGGCCAGCAGGTCCATCACCTGGGCCTGCACCGTCACGTCCAGGGCGGTGGTCGGCTCGTCCGCGATGATCAGGTCCGGCTCCAGGGCCAGCGCCATCGCGATCATGATGCGCTGGCGCATGCCGCCGGAGAACTGGTGCGGGTAGTCGTTCACCCGCTGCCCGGCGGCCGGGATGCGCACCCGGTCCATCAGCTCGATGGCCCGGTCCCGGGCCTCCTTCCTGGAGGCCCCCCGGTGCGCCCGGAACATCTCGCCCAGCTGGTAGCCGACGCTGAGCACCGGATTCAGCGCCGAGAGCGCGTCCTGGAAGATCATCGCGATGTGCCCGCCCCGGACGGACCGCCGGGCGTTGGCACCCATGGTCAGCAGGTCCTCGCCGCGGAACAGGATCCGCCCCGCGGTGATCCGCCCCGGCGGCATGTCCAGGATGCCCATGATCGCCTGCGCCGTCACCGACTTGCCCGAGCCGGACTCCCCCAGCACCGCCAGCGTCTCCCCCGCCGCGACGGAGTAGCTCACCCCGTTCACGGCCCTGGCGACGCCGTCCCGGGTACGGAACTCCACGTGCAGGTCGTCGACCTCCAGCAGCGGCGCCCCGGGTTCCACGCTCCCCCGACCGCCGCCGATCAGCTCCACCGCGTCCATCAGAGCAGCCTCCCCGGCGCCGCGGCACCCACTGCTGGGCGCAGAGCAACTATCAAGGAACGGACCGCACTTGGCGAGCCTGCGGCAGATCTCTTTTCCGTCACGGGAAAGGGCGCGCCCCCGCCCGCGGGGACGCGCCCTGGTCATCGACCGGTCTCAGCCGGCGCGCTGCCCGGCCTCCCGCTCCGCCGCGAAGTGACACGCCGAGTCGTGCCGCGCCGCCCCGTCCAGCCAGGACGGCGCGGCCAGCAGCGGCTCCTCGACCTCGCACCGCTGCTGCGCCTTCCAGCAGCGGGTGCGGAAGCGGCAGCCGGACGGCGGGTTGGCCGGCGAGGGCACGTCGCCGGTGAGCACGATCCGGTCCCGGATCTCCCGCGCCCTCGGGTCCGGCACCGGCACCGCGGAGAGCAGCGCCTGGGTGTACGGGTGGGTGGCGTGGTCGTAGATCTCCGCGTCGCTGCCGATCTCGACCATCTTCCCCAGGTACATCACCCCGACCCGGTCGGAGATGTGCCGGACGATGGAGAGGTCGTGCGCGATGAACATGTACGACAGGTTGAACTCGCCCTGCAGCTGCTCCAGCAGGTTGATCACCTGCGCCTGGACGGACACGTCCAGCGCGGAGACCGGCTCGTCGCAGATGATGATCTCCGGCTTGAGCGCCAGCCCCCGGGCGATGCCGATGCGCTGGCGCTGGCCGCCGGAGAACTGGTGCGGATAGCGGTTGATGTACTCCGGGTTGAGCCCGACCACGTCCAGCAGGTCCTGGACGGCCTTGCGGCGGTCACCCTTGGGCGCCACCTCGGGGTGGATCTCGAACGGCTCGCCGATGATGTCGCCGACCGTCATGCGCGGGTTGAGCGAGGTGTACGGGTCCTGGAACACCATCTGGATGTTCCGGCGGACGGCCTTCAGCCCGGCCCCGGAGAGCCGGGAGATCTCCTCCCCCTTGTAGCGGACCGATCCCGAGGTGGCCGGCTCCAGGTTCATCAGCACCTTGGCCAGCGTGGACTTGCCACAGCCGGACTCGCCGACGATCCCGAGCGTCTCGCCCTGCATCAGGTCGAAGGTGACCCCGTCGACCGCCTTCACCGCGCCGACCTGCTTCTTGAACAGGACGCCCTTGGTGAGCGGGAAGTGCTTGACCAGGTCCCGGACTTCGAGGATCGGCCGGCCGCGCGGCACCTCCTGCTCGAAGGCGACCTCCTCCGGCATCGCCGCGCCCAGCGCGCTGGCCCCGTTAACGGTCATGGAGGGTCTCCTTCCAGAAGAAGCAGGCGCTGCCGCGCCCCTCCAGCGGCGTCCCGTCCTCCTCGGTGACCGGGAACAGCTCCGGTACCTCGGTCCGGCAGCGGTCCTGGGCACGCGGGCAACGGGGGTTGAAGGCGCAGCCCTCGGGGATGCGCAGGAGGTTGGGCGGCAGGCCCTTGATCGCGTAGAGCTCCTGGCCCTTCTGGTCCAGCCGGGGGATGGAGTCCAGCAGTCCCCGGGTGTACGGGTGCGCGGGCCGGGCATACAGCTCGTGCACCGGGGCGGTCTCGACGATCCGGCCCGCGTACATCACCGCGATCTTGTCCGCGACGTCGGCGACCACGCCCAGGTCGTGGGTGATCAGGATCAGGCCCATGTTGTACTCGGCCTGCAACTCGGCCAGCAGGTCCATCACCTGGGCCTGCACCGTCACGTCCAGGGCGGTGGTCGGCTCGTCCGCGATGATCAGGTCCGGCTCCAGGGCCAGCGCCATCGCGATCATGATGCGCTGGCGCATGCCGCCGGAGAACTGGTGCGGATAGTCGTTCACCCGCTGCCCGGCGGCCGGGATGCGCACCCGGTCCATCAGCTCCACGGCCCGCTCCCGGGCCTCCTTGCGGGAGACCCCCCGGTGCGCCCGGAACATCTCCCCCAGCTGGTAGCCGACGCTGAGCACCGGATTCAGCGCCGAGAGCGCGTCCTGGAAGATCATCGCGATCTTCTGGCCGCGGATCCGCCGCCGCTCCTCCTTGCTCATCCTGAGCATGTCCTGGCCCCGGTAGAGGATCTCGCCGCGCGGGATCCTGGCCGGCGGCATGTCCAGGATGCCCATGATCGCCTGCGCCGTCACCGACTTGCCCGAGCCGGACTCCCCCAGCACCGCCAGCGTCTCCCCCGCCGCGACGGAGTAGTTGACGCCGTTCACGGCCCTGGCGACGCCGTCCCGGGTGACGAACTCGACGTGCAGGTCCCGCACGTCGAGCAGCGGCCCCTGGTACGGCGCCTCCTGCACGCGCCCGGTGGTGTCCACCGCTGTACTCACGATGCGCTCCCTCGCTCAGCGAAGCTTCGGATCGAGGGCGTCGCGGACCGCGTCGCCCATCATGATGAAGGCCAGCACGGTGATGGAGAGCGCCGCGGCCGGGAAGAACATCACGTACGGCGCGGTCCGGATCACCTTCTGGGCGGAGGAGATGTCGATGCCCCAGGAGATGGTCGGCTCCTGAAGACCGATGCCGAGGAAGCTCAGCGTCGCCTCGGTCGCGATGTAGCCGCCGAGCGCGATGGTCGCCACCACGATCACCGGCGCGACCGCGTTCGGCAGGATGTGCCGGAGCATCAGCCGTCCGGTCCCGGCCCCGAGGGCCCGGCCCGCCGTCACGAAGTCGGACTGTTTGACGGTCAGCACCGCACCGCGCATGACGCGGGCGATCTGGGTCCAGCCGAGGACGGCCAGGGCGACCACCACGGTCCACACCGTGCGGACGGTGAACGCGTTCAGCAGCACCAGGGCGCCGAGCAGCAGCGGGATGCCGAAGAAGATGTCGACGATCCGGGAGACCACCGCGTCGACGGCCCCGCCGTAGTACCCGGCGACCATGCCGGTCAGCCCGCCGAGCAGGGTGACCGCGGCGGTCACGAAGATGCCGACGGTGATCGAGGCCCGGGCGCCGTAGACCACCCGGGCGTAGATGGACCGGCCCTGGGCGTCGTAGCCGAACCAGCCGGCGCCGAAGAAGTCCGTCCAGTCCGGCCGCCGGAGGTAGTCGTGCACCAGGTCGGCCCTGCGCGGGTTGGCGTCGGTGAAGGCCCAGGGGAAGATCGCGATGAGCACCAGCAGCACGATCAGCACGACCGAGAGCAGGAAGATCGGCCGCCGGCGCAGGTCCCGCCAGGCGTCGCCCCAGAGGCTGCGGGCCTCCTCCCGCTTCTCCACGTCGGATTCGACCAGGGTCTCCTGCTCCACCGCCATGCCCTGCTCCCCCGCGAAGTCGAGACGGGAGACACCAGGCTTGGGATGCGGTTCGTAGGAGTCCTCGTCGTGGATGTCAGACATAGCGGATCCTCGGGTCCAGGACCGCGTAGAGCAGGTCGACGAGCAGGCTGGCGACCAGGTAGATGATCACCAGGACGGTCACGATGCCGACCACGGTGGGGCCTTCCTTCTGGTTGATCGCCCGGTACAGGACGTTGCCGATGCCCTGCACGTTGAAGATGCCCTCGGTGACGATCGCCCCGCCCATCAGCGCGCCGAGGTCGGTGCCGAGGAAAGTGACCACCGGGATGAGCGAGTTGCGCAGCAGGTGGCGGGAGATGATGGTCCGCCGGGGCAGGCCCTTGGCGGTCGCGGTCCGGATGTAGTCGGCCCGCAGGTTCTCGCCGATGGAGGTCCGGGTGAGCCGGGCGACGTACGCGAGCGAGAGCGAGCCGAGGACGACCGCCGGCAGGATCAGCTGGGAGAGGTCGTAGCTGTCCTGCACCGTCGGCGTGACCCAGCCCAGGTTGGTGGCGAACACGGTCTGCGCGATGTAGGCCAGCACGAAGACCGGGATCGAGATCACCACCAGGGTCAGGATGAGCACCAGGGTGTCCGCGATGCTGCCGCGCTTCAGCCCGGAGAGCACGCCGAAGGCGAGGCCCACGATCATCTCGAAGAGAAAGGCCATCAGCGCCAGCCGGATGGTGACCGGGAAGGCGTCCGCCATGATGTCGGAGACCGGGCGGCCGGTGAAGCTGGTTCCGAAGTCCCCCTGGAAGAGGTTCCCCATGTAGTGCAGGTACTGCTTCCAGAGCGGCTGGTCGAGGTAGTACGTGTGCTTGATGCTCGCGACCACCGACGGGTCTGCGGCCTTCTCGCCGAACAGCGCGACCACCGGGTCGCCCGGCAGCGTGTAGACCATCACGAAGATCAGCAGCGTGGTGCCGAAGAACACCGGGATCATCTGCAGCACCCGCCGCAGCACGTAACTGCCCATCCGAGCCTCCTTCCTGTGTGGCCGACCGGGCCGGGCCGGTCGGCCGGGAGACCGCGCCCCGCCCTCCGCGCGGGGAGGGCGGGGCCGGTGCGCGGGGATCAGGGTCCGGGGATCAGGGCCCGGGGATCAGCCCTTGACCTCGACCTGCGTCCAGGCCGGGTTGCCGAAGGAGTCGAAACTCACGTTCTGCACGTTGGTCGAGTAGCCCGAGTTGGTGCGGTAGTACCAGAGCGGGACGGCCGGCATGCCGCTCTGCAGCACCGCCTCGGCCTGCTGGTAGCCGGTCACCGTGTCGGCGACGCTGGCGGCCTCGTCGGCCTGGGTCGCCGCCTGGTCGAACTGCGGGCTGCTGTACCCGGTGTCGTTGGACGCGGCACCGGTGCGGTACACGTCGGCCAGGAAGTTGGCGTTCAGCGGGTAGTCCTGCACCCAGCCGGTACGGAAGGCGCCGTTGAGCTGGTGCGCGGTGATGGCCTGGCGGGCGGTCTTGAAGTCGGGCTTCGGGTCGCCGAGGCAGTCGACGCCGGTGTTCTGCCGGATCGAGTTGCAGACCGCGTCGACCCACTCCTTGTGGCCGCCGTCCGCGTTGTAGGTGATCAGCACCTTGTTGCCGGGGACGCCGCCGCCCTGCTGGATCAGCTGCTTGGCCTTGGCGGGGTCGAAGTTGCAGAAGTCCCCGCAGGTGCCGGCCTTGTAGCCCTCGACGCCCTCCGCCACCCAGGCGCTGGCCGGCGCGCGGGAACCCTGCAGCACCGTCTTGGTGATGGTCGCGCGGTCGATCGCCATCGACAGGCCCTGGCGCACCTGGGCCTTCTCCGGGGCGGCCCAGTCGGCCTGGTAGAGGGTGAAGCCGATGTTCTGGATGGCGCCCTGCGGCGCGTCCACCGCGCGGTCGCCGAGGTCGCTCTTGTACGTGGCCAGCGCGGACGGCGGCACCTGGTCCATCACGTCCAGGTTGTTGGACTGGAGGTCGGCGTAGGCGGCCTCGGACGTGGTGTACATCTTGAAGACGACGCCGCCGTTCTTCGGCTTGTCCACGCCCTGGTAGTCCGGGAAGCTCTTGGTGACCACCTGGCTGTTGTGCGCCCAGCTGACGAACTGGTACGGGCCGTTGCCCACCGGCTTCTGCCCGTACCCGGCCGGGTCCTTGAAGAAGCCCTCGGGCAGCGGCGAGAAGGCGATGTAGCCGAGCTTGTACTCGAAGTACGAGACCTTGTGGTTCAGCTTGACGGTGAAGTGCAGGTCGTCGGTGACGGTCAGTCCGGACATCTTGTCCGAGGTGGGCTGGCCGGAGGCCGGGTGGACGTCCTGGTAGCCCTCGATGTCGGAGAACCAGGAGCTGTTGATCTGGTTGTTGGCGGGGTTGGCGCCCCAGTTCCAGGCGTCGACGAAGTTCTGGGCGTGCACCGGGGTGCCGTCGTGGAACTTCCAGCCGTCTTTCAGGGTGACGGTGAAGGTCAGCGAGTCACTGGTGTCGATCGCGTCGGCGACCTGCATCCGGATCTTGGCATTGGTGGGGTCGTAGTCGACCAGCCCCTTGAAGAGGTTCTGGATGATGCGACCACCGCCGACCTCGTTCGCGTTGGCGGGCTGCAACGGGTTCTGCGGCTCGTTGCTCTGGTAGCTGAAGGTCTTGCTGGCGTCCGACGAGCCGCTGCCTCCTCCGCCGTTGCTGCTGCACCCGGTGGCCACCAGGACCACGGACGTCGCAACGGCGAGGACCCATCGAGCACGGGCGGCTTCGGGCATGGAGGTCCCTCCTCAAGGTGTGTGTCGCATCACACCCCATGAGAAGCGCGCCCCGGCGACGGCGCGAGTCAGGTGCACCCGCACGGGTGCCGTGACCCCCTGCCGAGTTGACGCGGCGCCGGATCGACGCAGCACCGGATCAACGCGGCGCCGGATCAACGCGGCGCCGGATCAACAGAATGCCGGAAGGGCCCGTGGCGCGAACGCGACGGGCCCTTCCTGGGACCAGCGGGGGAATCAGGCCGCGGCCTGCTCCCGGACCTCGGGGAAGTGGCAGGCCGACTCGTGCGCGGCCGGGCCCTTCAGCAGCGAGGGGACCGCGAGCAGCGGGACCTCCTCGGAGCACCGCTCCTCCGCCTTCCAGCAGCGGGTGCGGAAGCGGCAGCCGGACGGCGGGTTGGCCGGCGAGGGGATGTCCCCGCTGAGCACGATCCGGTCGCGGGTCTCGCGCGCCGCCGGGTCCGGCACCGGCACCGCGGAGAGCAGCGCCTGGGTGTACGGGTGGGTGGCGTTCTCGTAGATCTCCTCGTCCGAGCCGATCTCGACCATCTTGCCCAGGTACATCACGCCGACGCGGTCGGATATGTGCCGGACGATGGAGAGGTCGTGCGCGATGAACATGTAGGAGAGGCCGAACTCGCCCTGCAGCTGCTCCAGCAGGTTGATCACCTGCGCCTGGACGGACACGTCCAGCGCGGAGACCGGCTCGTCGCAGATGATGATCTCGGGCTTGAGCGCGAGACCGCGGGCGATGCCGATGCGCTGGCGCTGGCCGCCGGAGAACTGGTGCGGGTACCGGTTGATGTACTCCGGGTTCAGACCCACGACGTCCAGCAGGTCCTGGACGGCCTTGCGGCGGTCGCCCTTGGGCGCCACCTCGGGGTGGATCTCGAACGGCTCGCCGATGATGTCGCCGACCGTCATGCGCGGGTTGAGCGAGGTGTACGGGTCCTGGAACACCATCTGGATGTTCCGGCGGACGGCCTTGAGGGCCGCCCCCTGGAGCGTGGAGATGTCCTCGCCCTTGAAGAGCACCTGGCCGGAGGTGGGCCGCTCCAGGTTCATCAGCACCTTGGCCAGCGTGGACTTGCCACAGCCGGACTCGCCGACGATCCCGAGCGTCTCGCCCTTCTTCAGCTCGAAGGAGATGCCGTCGACCGCCTTGACCGCGCCGACCTGCTTCTTCAAGAGGATGCCCTGGGTCAGCGGGTAGTGCTTGACCAGGTCCTTGACCTCCAGGATGTTCTCAGCCATGGAGGGTCTCCTTCCAGAGGTGGCACGCGCTGCGGCGGCCGGTGAGCTCCTTGCCGTCCTTGTCCGTCACGTGGTGCAGCGCCGGGGTCTCGGTGCGGCACAGGTCGGTGGCGACGTCGCAGCGGGGGTTGAACGCGCAGCCGGCCGGAACCTTGAGCAGGTTCGGGGGCAGGCCCTTGATCGCGTACAGCTCCTGGCCCTTCTGGTCCAGGCGCGGGATGGAGCGGAGCAGGCCCTTGGTGTACGGGTGCGCGGGGTTCGCGTACAGGTCGTGCACCGGGGCGGTCTCGACGATCCGGCCCGCGTACATCACGGCGATCTTGTCCGCGACGTCGGCGACCACGCCGAGGTCGTGGGTGATCAGGATCAGGCCCATGTTGTACTCGGCCTGGAGCTCGGCCAGCAGGTCCATCACCTGGGCCTGGACGGTGACGTCCAGGGCGGTGGTGGGCTCGTCCGCGATGATCAGGTCCGGCTCCAGGGAGAGCGCCATCGCGATCATGATGCGCTGGCGCATGCCGCCGGAGAACTGGTGCGGGTAGTCGTTCACCCGCTGGCGGGCGGCCGGGATGCGCACCCGCTCCATCAGCTCGATGGCCTTCTCCTTGGCCTCCTTCCTGGAGGCCCCCTGGTGCACGCGGAACATCTCGCCGAGCTGGTAGCCGACGCTGAGCACCGGGTTCAGCGCGGAGAGCGCGTCCTGGAAGATCATCGCGATCTTCCGGCCGCGGATCCGGCGCCGCTCCTCGCCGCTCATCGTGAGCATGTCCTGGCCGCGGTACAGGATCTGGCCCTGGGTCACCTTGCCCGGGGGCATGTCCAGGATGCCCATGATGGTCTGCGCCGTCACGGACTTGCCGGAGCCGGACTCGCCGAGCACGGCGAGGGTCTCGCCGGCCGCGACGGAGTAGTTGACGCCGTTCACTGCCTTGGCCACGCCGTCCCGGGTGTGGAACTCCACGTGGAGGTCCTTCACCTCCAGGAGAGGAGTGCCGACTTCGAGCCGGTCATTCTTCTGGTTGTTCTCGATCACGGTGGTCATCGGGTCGTCACCTCTTCTCTCAGCGGAGCTTCGGGTCGAGGGCGTCGCGCACCGCGTCGCCGAGCATGATGAACGCCAGCACGGTAAGGCTCAGCATTCCGGCGGGGAAGAACAGGGCGAACGGTGCCGTGCGGATCACCTTCTGGGCCGAGTTGATGTCGATACCCCAGGAGATGGTCGGGTCCTGAAGACCGATGCCGAGGAAGCTCAGCGTCGCCTCGGTGGCGATGTAGCCGCCGAGCGCGATGGTGGCGACGACGATCACCGGGGCGATCGCGTTCGGCAGGATGTGCTTGAACATGATCCGGCCGGTGCCGGCGCCGAGCGCCTTGGCCGCCGTCACGAAGTCGGCCTGCTTGACCGTGATCACCGAGCCGCGCATGACACGGGTCATCTGGGTCCAGCCCAGGGCGACCAGCGCGAACACCACGCTCCAGACGGTGCGGTCGGTGAAGGCGTTCAGGACCACCAGCGAGCCGAGCAGCAGCGGGATGCCGAAGAAGATGTCGGTGATGCGGGAGATGATCGTGTCGACCCAGCCGCCGAAGTAGCCGGCCACCATGCCGGCGAGGCCGCCGAGGATGGTCACGCCCAGGGTGACGCAGATGCCGACCACGACCGAGGCGCGGGCGCCGTAGACGACGCGGGCGTAGATGCTGCGGCCCTGGAGGTCGTAGCCGAACCAGTCCGCCTGGAAGAAGTGGCTGTAGTTCGGCTTCGACAGGTAGTGGTTGCGCAGGTCGCCGGCCCGCGGGTCCACCGAGGTGAACAGCCCGGGGGCGATGGCGATGACGATCAGCAGCAGGATCAGCAGCCCGGAGATCACGAAGATCGGCTTGCGACGCAGGTCGTGCCAGGCGTCCGAGCCGAGGCTGCGGGCCTTCTCCTGCTTCGGCGCCGGGGCGTCCGCCGCGCGCTGGGCCGGGATGTCCCCGGCGGTCTTCTTCTCGGTCAGGTCAGGCATAACGGATCCTCGGGTCCAGGACCGCGTAAAGCAGGTCGACGATCAGGCCGGCGGCCAGGTAGACGATCACGAGGAAGGCCACGAAGCCGGAGACGGTCGCGCCCTCCTTCATGTTGATCGCTTGGTAGAGCGCGTGACCCACGCCCTGGACGTTGAAGATGCCCTCGGTCACGATCGCGCCGCCCATCAGGGCGCCGAGGTCGGTGCCGAGGAAGGTGACCACCGGGATCATCGAGTTGCGGAGCAGGTGGGTGCCGATCACCTTGCGGCGCGGCAGGCCCTTGGCCACCGCGGTGCGCACGTAGTCGGCCTTGATGTTCTCGGCTATGGAAGTACGGGTGAGGCGCGCGACGTAGGCCAGCGAGAGCGAGCCGAGCACCACGGCCGGCAGCACCAGCTGGGTGATGTCGTTGCTGTCCTGGACGGTCGGGGTGACCCACTTCAGGTTCTGCCCGAAGACCGTCTGGAAGATGAAGCCCAGCACCGGGACCGGGATCGAGATCAGCAGCAGGGTGAGGAGCAGGGCGCCCTTGTCGAACATCTTGCCGCGGCGCAGACCGGCGTACAGGCCGATGCCGATGCCGAGCACGATCTCGATGGCGAACGCGAACAGCGCCAGCCGGGTCGTGACCGGCAGCGCCTCGGTGATCTTGTCGATGACCGGGCGCTGGTCCAGACCGGTGCCGAAGTCACCGGTGAGCAGCTTGCCCATGTAGTCGAAGTACTGCTGGATCAGCGGCTTGTCGAAGCCCTGCTGGTGCTTGAGAGCGGCGAGCTGCACCGGGTCCGGTGCCTTGTCGCCCCACAGTGCTGCCACCGGGTCACCAGGCAGCAAGTGCACCATGAAAAAGATGAGTGCGGTCGTTCCGAGGAACACCGGGATCATCTGGAGCAGTCGCCTTGCGACAAAGCGCCCCATCGTGCCTCCATGTATGGCCCTGCCGAGCCCGTCAACTCGGCAAGAGAAAAGTCGGCGTGCCAACGGCCGGTGCCAGTCCTCGCCCTCGTGGGGATGGACGGGCACCGGCCGTTGTCACCGGGTCAGGCGGTGCCGACCGATTACTTCTTCTTCTTGACCTCGACGTCGGTGTAGACCGGGTCGCCGAAGGAGTTGAACTTCACGTTCTGGACGTTCTTGGAGTAGCCGGAGCTGGTCTTGTAGTACCAGAGCGGGATGGCCGGCATGTCCTTGGCCAGAACGGCCTCGGCCTGCTGGTAGAGCTCGGCGGTCTTCTCGACCGTGGTGGCGGCGTCCGCCTCCTTCGACAGCTTGTCGAACTCGGGGCTCGAGTAGCCACCGTCGTTGGCCGCGGCACCGGTGCCGTAGACGTCACGCAGGAAGTTGGCGTTCAGCGGGTAGTCCTGCACCCAGCCGGTCCGCATCATGCTCTGGACCTGCTTGTTGGTGATGATGTCGCGCGAGGTCTTGAAGTCCGGCTTCGGGTCACCGAGGCACTCGACGCCGGTCGCCTGGCGGATGGAGTTGCAGACCGCGTCCACCCACTCCTTGTGGCCACCGTCGGAGTTGTACTGGATGAGGACCTTGCCACCGGGGACGCCGCCACCCTCGGTGATCAGCTGCTTGGCCTTCTCCGGGTTGTACTTGCAGGCGTCGCCGCAGGTGCCGGCCTTGTAGCCCATGACGCCGGGCGCCACGAACGAGTCGGCGGGCAGGCGGTTGCCGTTCAGCACGGTCTTGGTGATGGTCTCGCGGTCGATCGCCATCGAGAGGCCCTGACGGACCTTCTCCTTGCCCTGCTCGCTCCAGCCGCCCTGGTACAGCGCGAAGCCGATGTTCTGGATGGCGCCCTGCGGCTGGTCGACCGCGCGCTTGCCCAGGTCGTCCTTGTACTTCGGCAGGTCGGTCGGGTCGACCTGGTCCAGCACGTCCAGCGTGTCGGACATCAGGTCCTTGTACGCGGCCTCACCGGCGGTGTAGTTGCGGAAGACGACACCGCCGTTCTTCGGCTTGTCGATGCCCGTGTACTTGTCGTACGCGGCCAGCGTGATGGCCTTGTTGTGCTCCCACGAGACGAACTTGTAGGGGCCGTTGCCGACCGGCTTCTGGCCGTAGCCGGCCGGGTCGGCGAAGAAGCCCTCGGGCAGCGGGAAGAAGGCCGAGTAGCCGAGCTTGTACGTGAAGTACGAGACCGGGCTGGTCAGTTCGATCGTGAAGTGGGTGTCGTCGACGACCTTCAGGCCGGACATCTCGGTGGCGGTCGGGTCACCCTTCTCCGGGTGCACGGCGTCGTAGCCGACGATGTCCGAGAACCAGTCCGAGTTGATCTGGTTGTTCTTCGGGTTGGCCGACCAGTTCCAGGAGCCGACGAAGGACTTGGCGGTGACCGGGGTGCCGTCGTGGAAGGTCCAGCCGGACTTCAGCGTGACGGTGTAGTTCTTGGCGTCGGTGGTCTCGATCTTGTCGGCCACCTGGTTGCGCAGGGCACCGGTCGCGGGGTCGTAGTCGACGAGGCCCTTGAAGAGCTGCTTGACGATACGGCCGCCCTGGTTCTCCATGGCGTTCGCCGGCTGGAGCGGGCGCTGCGGCTCCGCGCTCTGGTAGCTGAAGCTGGCCCCGGGGTCGACCGCAGCGCTGTCGGAGCTACCCCCGGAGGAGTCGCTGCTGCTGCACGCAGTCGCAGCGAGGGCGACAGCAACAGCTGCGACAACCCACTTGGCCTGGCTCGCACCGCGCATCGGTGTGCCTCCTGAATTCGACGTTGCAACGAGGAGGGCACTGCGGAACGGTGATCACCGGGCCCGCTGTGCCGTCCGCGCTCGTGGTTTCGGCGCGCACCCCTGCGCGTTCACCCTTGACCCGAGCCTGACTGCACCCACTATCCGTCACGCACGGACACGAAAGTGACCAGTGACGATCTCAATTAGGTCACATGAACAGTCGGTAAGTTTCGAAAACCGGACATTTGAGACATAGCCAGACAGGCACCAAACGGACAGTCGTCACGGATGACGAACTGTCACGTCCGCTCAGCGGACACTCGGCTGTGATGAGCGCTATTCCGTGAATAGCGGCCCCGACAACTTGGAGTAGTTGAAAAAGTTCGCCCCCCTCTCCATGGGAAAGGGGGGCGAATCATTCCGGCCAATGGCCGTTCAGTGCGTCCGGATCACGCCTTCTTGGCGCGCGAGGCAGTGCGTCCGCGGTCCTTCTGGTCAAGGACGACCTTACGGATGCGAACCGTCTCCGGGGTCACCTCGATGCACTCGTCCTCGCGGCAGAACTCCAGCGACTGCTCCAGCGAGAGCTTGCGCGGCGGGACGATCGACTCGGCCACATCGGCGTTCGCCGACCGCATGTTGGTGAGCTTCTTCTCCTTGGTGATGTTCACGTCCATGTCGTCGGCACGCGAGTTCTCACCGACGATCATGCCCTCGTACACCTCGGTGCCCGGCTCGCAGAAGAGCACGCCGCGCTCCTGCAGGTTGGTCATCGCGAAGGCGGTGACCACGCCGGCCCGGTCGGCGACCAGCGAGCCGTTGTTGCGGGTGGTCAGGTTGCCGAACCACGGCTCGTGACCCTCGTGGATCGAGTGGGCGATGCCGGTGCCGCGGGTGTTGGTGAGGAACTCGGTGCGGAAGCCGATCAGGCCGCGGGACGGCACGACGAACTCCATCCGGACCCAGCCCGAACCGTGGTTGGACATGTTGTCCATCCGGCCCTTGCGGATGCCCATGAGCTGCGTGACCGCGCCCATGTGCTCCTCGGGCACGTCCACCGTGAGGCGCTCGACCGGCTCGTGGGTCTTGCCGTTGACCTCCTTGGTGACCACCTGCGGCTTGCCGACGGTCAGCTCGAAGCCCTCGCGACGCATGGTCTCGATCAGGATGGCCAGCGCCAGCTCACCGCGGCCCTGCACCTCCCAGGCGTCCGGACGCTCGGTGTCCAGGACGCGCAGCGAGACGTTACCGATCAGCTCGCGGTCCAGGCGGTCCTTCACCTGGCGGGCGGTGACCTTGCGGTCCACCTTGCCGGCGGCCTTGGCGTCCGCGCCCTTGCCGCTGCCACCACGGCCCACCAGCGGGGAGGTGTTGGTGCCGATGGTCATCGAGATGGCCGGCTCGTCCACCGTGATCAGCGGCAGCGCGATCGGGTTCTCCGGGTCGGCCAGGGTCTCGCCGATCATGATCTCGCCGATGCCGGCGACGGCGCAGATGTCACCGGGGCCCGCCACCTCGGCGGGCTTGCGGGTGAGCGCCTCGGTCATCAGCAGCTCGGAGATGCGGACGTTCTGGATCGAGCCGTCACGCTTGATCCAGGCCACGGTCTGGCCCTTGCGCAGCTCGCCCTGCTCGACGCGGAGCAGCGCGATGCGGCCGAGGAAGTTGTCGGCGTCCAGGTTGGTGACGTGGGCCTGGAGCGGCGCGGCCTCGTCGTAGCTGGGGGCCGGGACGTGCTCCAGCAGGGTGGAGAAGAACGGCTCCAGGCTGGTGCTGTCGGCCGGGACGGTGCCGTTCTCCGGCTTGGTCAGCGAGGCGACACCGTCACGGGCGCAGGCGTAGACGATCGGGAACTCGATCTGGTCCTCGTCCGCGTCCAGGTCCAGGAACAGGTCGTAGGTCTCGTTGATGACCTCGTCGATCCGGGAGTCCGGACGGTCGGTCTTGTTGATGCAGAGGATGACGGGCAGGCGGGCCGTGAGCGCCTTGCGGAGCACGAAGCGGGTCTGCGGCAGCGGGCCTTCGGAGGCGTCGACCAGCAGGACGACCGCGTCCACCATCGACAGACCGCGCTCGACCTCGCCACCGAAGTCGGCGTGGCCCGGGGTGTCGATGATGTTGATGGTGATCGGCGCGCCACCATCCTTGGGGTGGTACTTGACCGCGGTGTTCTTCGCGAGAATGGTGATGCCCTTCTCGCGCTCCAGGTCGTTGGAGTCCATCATCCGGTCATCGAGGTGCTGGTGGGCGGCGAAGGCGCCGGCCTGCTTGAGCATGGCGTCGACCAGCGTGGTCTTGCCGTGGTCGACGTGGGCGACGATGGCGACGTTACGGATGTCGTTGCGCGTGGGCATGCCTAGCGGATTCTCCCGGAATCGTGGGTTACGGCGCCCGGCCGCGAGACGCGCACTTGCGACCTCTTCGGTCGCCGCCACCCGTTCCGCCTGCTACTACCGGTCCACCCGCCGGGCATATCGACATGCCTCGGCTTCCTCCTATCGTACGGGGAAGCGCCCAGGTGAGCAGAAACGGGCAGGTCGCACGGGATCAAGATCACAGGTGGGTCACATGCCCTTCACCCCGCGGCCCGCCTCCGACACTCTTCCGTCCGTGATCCAACACCTCCGGGCCTCGCTGCCCTGGCTGTTCCGCGCCGTCGGCGCCGTGCTCCTGTACCTGGCGATCCTCCACGGCCTGCCGGGCCCAACCGCTCTCGGCTGCGCGATCGGCTTCCTGGTGGGCCAGGAGCCGCTGTCCGACCTCTGGTTCCTGCTCACCCACCGGCTCTGCGGCGGGCGGCTGTACTGCGCCTCGTACGGCAGGGGCCGGGCCCTGTGGAGCGGCTCGGTCGCCGGGGTGCCCGTCGAACTGGGGCTGCGGCCGACGAGCGGATTCCTGTTCCCCTGGGGCCTGCTGCCGGTCCGCGCGCCCCGGCTGCGGCTGTGGCTCGCCTCGGTCGCACGGTTCGGAGTCCACGCGGGGCTCGGAGCCTGGCTGGCGGCCTCCGCCACGGAACTGCCCCGGGGCATCGGCCTCGGGCTGCTGTTCTCCCTCGCCATGACCGCGGTGACCACCGCGACGAGCCCGGTCAACTCCCTCTGGGCCGTGTTCGTCATGCCCTTCCGGCCGGGCTCCGTGACGGTCGACGCCGAGTCGCCGAGCGCCGTCGAGGCCGAGCGGTTCCTGGTCCGGGGCCGGATCTCCGAGGCGCGCCGCGAGCTGGGCAAGGGCACACCCATGGTCCTCACCGCTGCCGGGATCGCGCTGGCCGAGGGCCGCTACGAGGAGGCCGAGCGGCTCACCGACGAGGCCTTCGAGCGGGGCCACACGCCCGCCGACTCAAGTGTGGCCTTCATCGCCGCCATGGCCCTCGTCGGCCGCGCCGACGCCGGGGAGCACTCCCCCGCGCGGGCCGGAGCACTGCTGGAGCCGTATCTCGTCCGACTGGGCGTCCACGACCGGACGCTCGCCCGCGACTTCCTCCCGGCGGCCGAGCTCGCCCGGTTCCAGAACGATCCGCGGGCCGCCGTCCGAGCGGCCCGCCGTCTGTCGAACGCGGTCGGCTCCCGCTTCCACCGGTCCCTGGCCTGCTGCTCCCTCGCCGCAGCCCTCATCGCCGACGGGCGTCCGGAGGAGGCCCGCGAGGCGCTCGCCCGGGCCCGCCGGGAGTGCCCCGGACTGGCCCGGATCGCCGAGGTCGAACGCATGCTGGAGCCGGTCGAGGCGGCCCGGTGAGTGTCCCGATCGTCCTGACGCGCGGCACCCGGTTCAGTGCCGGGCAGTGGAGCCCCCAGCTGTCCGCGCTGCGGGAGGAGTTCCCGGTGGTGGCCGTCGACCTGCCGGGGCACGGGGCCAGGCGCGGCGAGCCGTGGAGCCCGACGGCCGCCTGCGCGGCGGTCGCGGCGGGCGTCGAGGAGCTGGGCCGCTTCGAGCCGGGTGCCCTGCGCCGGATCGAGGCGCCGGTGCTGATCCTGAACGGGGAGAAGGACCCCGCCTTCCGCTCCGGCGAGCGGGCCCTCGCCGCCGCCCACCCGCGCGGGCGGGCCCGGGTCCAGCTGGTTCCCCGGGCCCGGCACCTCGCGAACCTCGACGCTCCGGAGGCCGTAACTGACGCCGTGCGCCGCTTCGCCCGGGAGCTCTAGCGGAGCAGGCCCACGTCCTGGAAGCGCGGCCACCCGTAGCCGTACGCGCCCGCGCCGGCCACCCCGGTCCGGACCCCGACCAGCTCCGGCCGCTGGTAGAGCGGGACCGAGTGGCCGAGCTGCCAGATCCGTACGTCCGCCTCCTGGAGCAGGCCCAGCCGGGCCTCCGGGTCCGGTTCGGCGGCCGCCCGGTCGAACAGCCGGTCGATCTCCTCGGTGCCGCTGCGGCCGAAGTTGCCGCCCGGCTCGGGCACGCCGTCCAGGTCCGGCCGGGGCTTGGCGTAGACGGAACGCTGTTCGACCGCCGGGCTGGGGCCGGCCGGCCAGGAGAGGAGCGCGAGGTCGTAGTCCCCGGCCGCCAGGTGCTCCCCGACGAAGGACTCGGCGGGCGCGGGCACCCGCTGCACCGCGATCCCGGACTCCCCGAGGCCTGCGATGAGCGCGTCGGCGGTGCGCTCGGCGGTCGCCGAACCGGCCGGGACGAGCAGCGAGAGGGCGAGCGGCTTGCCGTCTTTGGCCCGGGTGGCCCCGCCGGCGGGCCGCATCCAGCCCGCCTCGTCCAGCAGCCGGCCCGGGTCCGCCGGACCGGCCGCGTCGCTGTTGTCCCGGTAGCCCTGCTGGTCGCCCGCGAACAGGTGGCTGCCCAGCGGGGCGGCGGGCAGGCCGAGCGGGGTGAGCGCGGCGTCGGCGATCCGCCGCCGGTCGACGGCCCGGGTGAGGGCGCGGCGCACCAGCGGGTCGGTCAGCGGGCCGCGCGCCGCGTTGAGGGTGAGCTGGGTGAGCGAGGCCGCGGCGGCCCGGTGGACGGTGACGTCGGGCAGCGATTCGGCCCGCCGCAGCGCCAGTGCCGCCGCCTCGGGCGCGGCCGCGGGCGGCGGCGCGGCGGAGGCTGACGCGGAGGCGGAGGCAGAGGCAGAGGCAGAGGCAGAGGCGGACGGCTCGGGAGGGGCGGCCGGCGCCGCCCGGTCCACCGCCGCGGTGAGCGGGGCGATGTCCAGGCGCTCCTGGTCCAGCGCGTCCAGCCGCTGCTCGGGCCGCACGGCGAGGAAGTCGATCCGGTCGGCCTTCGGCGGATCGCCCCACCAGAGCGGGCTGCGCACCACGGTGACCGTCCCGCCCTCGGCGTCGTACCGGGAGAGGGTGTACGGGCCGGCGTCCGGCCGGCCGCCGTCGGCCGGCGTCCGGGGAGCAGCGGCCGGACCGGCCGTCTCGGCGGCCGGGTAGAGCGGGCCGAACAGTGCAGGCCACTCCGCGTACGGCCGCCGGAAGGTCACCCGCACCTCGTGCGGGTCGGCGCCCTGGGCGACCGAGTCGATGGCGTCGTACCCGGCCGCCTTCCCGCTCCGGCGGGCCGGGTCCGGGCCGGACAGCGCGGTCCGCTGGGCGTCGAGGTCGGCGGCCGAGATCGGGGTGCCGTCGCTCCAGACGGCGCTCGGGTTGAGCCGGTAGGTCACCACCTGCGGCTGCTCCCCGGGCGGGGTGGAGTCGACGCCCGCCAGGTAGTCGGGGTCGGGGACGAGCCGGCCGTGCTCGTCGGGCCGGAACAGCGAGGGGTACAGCGCGTGGGCGATCAGCGCCGAGTCGGCGGTCGCCGCGCCCTGGTAGACGTTCAGCGTGGCCGGGACGCCGTCCACCGCCCAGCGCAGCGTGCCGCCGTCCTGGACGGCGGTGCGATCGGCGGGCCCGACGTCCCCGGTGGTGGCGGTGGGGTCGGCCGGGGCGGGCACGGGGGCGGGGGCACGGGGGCCCGGGTCGTCGGAGCAGCCGCCGAGAGCGGCGGAGAGCAGCAGCGCGGCGGCTGCGGCGGTGAGCTGGCGGACGCGCATGGCGGCTATCGAACGCCGCCGCGGGCGCCCGGGCCGCGCCGACACGGCGGGCCGCCGGGCGACTGCACCCGTCCGGCCCACCGTTGCGGGCGGCTAGAGGGCCAGCTCGAACCAGACGATCTTGCCCTTGGGCGTGCGCCGGCTGCCCCAGCGCTCGGCCAGCAGGCTGACCAGTTGCAGGCCGCGCCCGCCCTCGTCGGTCTCCTGCGCGCGCCGCTGCCGGGGCTGCGCGTAGCCGTCGTCCCAGACCTCGCAGACCAGGCTGCGCTCACGCAGCAGCCGCAACCGGATCTCGCCCCGCCCGTGCTTGAGCGCGTTGGTGACCAGCTCGCTGACCAGCAGCTCGGTGGTGTCGACCAGCTCGTCCAGCCCCCGGGCGAGCAGCCAGCTGCACGCCAGCTCCCGGGCCTTGGCCACCGAGGTGGGCTCGGGCGGCAGGAACCAGTTGCCGACGGCGTCGTCGGGGAAGGCGTGCACCTTGGCCATCAGCAGGGCGATGTCGTCCTCGCCGTGGTGCGGGTTGAGCTCCCCGAGCACGTGGTCGCAGAGGTCCTCCAGCCCCTTGCCCTCGTGGGAGAGCGCGGAGCGGAAGGCCCGCAGGCCCTCGTCCAGCGGGTGCTTGCGGCTCTCCACCAGGCCGTCGGTGTAGAGGCCGAAGACGGCGCCGTCCGGGAGGTCGATCGCGACCTCCTCGAAGGGCTCGCCACCGACGCCGAGCGGCAGGCCGGGCGGCACGTCGAGCATCCGGGCGCCCTCGCCGGGGCTGAGCAGGACGGGCGGCAGGTGGCCGGCGTTGGCGATCCAGCAGCGCCGGCTGACGGCGTCGAAGACCGCGTAGACGCAGGTCGCCAGGTAGACCTCGCGGGCCTCCTCGTCGGCGGTCGAGGTGAGCCGGCCGTACGGGGTGGGCGGGCCGACCGGCACCGAGTCGTCGCCGAGGCCGCGGGCGATCTCGTCCAGGGCGGTGAGCACCTCGCCCGGTTCCAGGTCGAGCATGGCCAGGGTGCGGACGGCGGTGCGCAGTTGGCCCATGGCGACGGCGGCGCGCAGGCCGCGGCCCATCACGTCGCCGATGACCAGCGCGGTGCGGTTGCCGGGCAGCGGGATGACGTCGAACCAGTCGCCGCCGACCTCGGTGTTGTTGTTGCTGGGCAGGTAGCGGCAGGCGATCTCCAGGCCGCTGGCGGCCGGGTTGCCCGGGGGCAGCAGGCTGCGCTGGAGGATCAGCGCCCGCTCGTGCTCGCGCCGGTAGAGCCGGGCGTTGTCGATGCAGACGGCGGCGCGGGCGACGAGTTCCTCGGCGATCGCGACGTCGCGGGCGTCGAAGGGCTCGCTGCCGATCGCCCGGGAGAGCTGGACGAGGCCGAGCACCTGGTCGCGGGCGACCAGCGGGACGATCAGGGTGGAGCGCAGCAGCGGGTCGCGCCCGGGCTCGGGGACGACGCTGCGGCCGGTGCGCAGCGCCCGGGCGTGCGGGGAGCGGCGGGGGTAACAGAGGGTGCCGCCGGCCTCGGCGATCGGCAGGCCGGTCACCGAGCCGAGCACCGAGGAGGCGCCGCCGACCACGCTGGAGACGGCGACCCGGCGCAGTTCGCCGCTGCCGTCGGTGAGCACGGTGTCGCCGAGCCGGCCGGCGCTGGGCACGGTCTCGCCGGAGAGCAGCGCGGTGTAGAGGTCGACGGTGGCGAGGTCGCAGAACGGCGGGACGACGACGTCCAGCAGTTCCTTGGCGGTGGTCTCCAGGTCGAGCGTGGAGCCGATGTGCGCGCTGGCCTCGTTGAGCAGGGCCAGGTTGCGGCGCACGCCGTCGGCCTCGCGCTCGGCGACGTGCCGGCTGGTGACGTCGGAGACCTGCCCGGCGACGCCCATGGTCTGCCCGGCGGAACCGTTCAGGCGGTACAGCGAGACGGCCCAGAGCCGGTTGCCCTCGCGGGTCGGGACGGCGCCGTGGAAGCGCAGGTCGAAGACGGGCTCGCCGGTGGCCAGCACCTTGCGCAGGGCGGCGGAGAGCCGGTCGGCCTCGGACGGCGGGAAGAGGTCGTGCGGGGTGAGGCCCTCCAGGTCGGTGGGGACCAGGCCCATGCCGGAGGCGAAGGCGTCGTTGACCCGCTGCAGCCGCAGCCGGTCGTCGAACAGCACGAAGCCGGTGGGGGTCTGCCCGAAGACGGCCTCGGAGGCGGCCAGGTCGGTCTCGATCCGGCGCAGCCGTCCGAGGTCGACGGCCAGGCAGGTGGCGCCCGCCGTGGGCAGGGAGCTGTCGGGCATCAGGTAGAGCTCGGCGAGGCCCTCGCCGCCGTCGGCGTCCCGGTACGGGGTGGTGCCGACCCATTCCTCGCCCGCCAGGGTGCGCTCCAGCCGGGCCCGGCCGCGCTGCCAGAGCTCGCGGGGGACGAAGGTGGAGATCGGGTCGGCGCCGACGGCCTCGGCGGCCGGGACCCCGAAGAACTCGGCGGCGCGCTCGCTCCACTGGCTGATCCGCCCGTCGGGGCCGATCGCGAAGGTGGCGACCCGGATGTAGTCGTAGATCGAGCCGGGGTCGCCCGCGCCCCAGGGCCGGTCCTCGGCGACGGGGTGGTGGCCGCGGCCGACGGGCGCGCCGTCCGGTACGGGCAGGTGCGAGGAGCCGGCCTGCCCGGGTACAGCGGCATGACCGCTGCTCCTCGGCGACACGCTCCGCGCCGGAGTGCTGTTCAACGGACCGACCCCTCCAACCCGCGACCGTCCGGATGTCGAGAAGACCGAGTATTCATCATCGAGGGGTACGTTCACACGCCCTCAACATCACAACATCAGATCGGGCGAAGGTTTTTGTCCTACCGCCCGCGCAACCACAATGCCACGCCCGCGCCCCCTTCCGGAGCGCGCGCTCCCCCTGAGCGCCCGATGGCATATGCGGCACCCCCTCCTCGCTGTTCGCTCCGCTCACGATCCGTCCGGCTCATTACCCGGCAGCGCCTGCTCGAACCAGACCACCTTGCCGATCCCCTCGGCCCGGGCGCCCCAGTGCAGGGCCAGCCGGTGGACCAGCTCCAGACCGCGCCCGCCCTCGTCGGCCTCGGCGGCGTGCCGCTCCTGGGGCGGGTCGGGCAGCGGATCGGAGATCTCGACCAGCAGCGTCTCGCCGAGCGTCAGCCGCACCCCGATGGGGGCGCTGGCGTACCGGACGGCGTTCGTCACCAGCTCGCTGACCAGCAGCTCGGCGATGTCGGTGAGCTCCTCGACGCCCCACTCGGCGAGCGTGGCGCGGACCAGCCGGCGTGCCCGGGAGACGGCGGTGGGCTCGGCGGGCAGGGTCCAGCCCGCCGTCGGGGTGCCGGCCTGGCCGTGGCCGAGCCGGGCCAGCAGCAGCGCGACGTCGTCCGGCTCCCGGCCCTGCTCCATGGTGTCCAGCACCGCCTCGCAGGCGGCCTGGATGGAGGCGTGCGGCTCCTGGAGCACCGTGATCAGCCGGCCGAGGCCGACGTCCAGGTCCTTGTCCCGGGACTCGACCAGGCCGTCGGTGCACAGCGCCAGCAGGCTGCCCTCGGGGATCTTCAGTTCGACCGATTCGAACGGAACTCCGCCCACCCCGAGCGGGGCGCCGGAGGGCAGGTCGAGGATGCGGCCGGCGCCGCCGCGCAGCGGGCCGCCGTTGCGGGTCGGCTCCGGGGCGGCCTCGCCCGGCACCACCAGCACCGGCGGGATGTGCCCGGCCTTGGCGACGGTGAGCCGGGCCGTCGTCGGGTCGAAGACCGCGTAGACGCAGGTGGCCAGCAGCGCCTCGTCCGGGCCCTGGGCGAGGTCGTCGGCCAGCTCGTGGACGTGCCGCAGCAGGACGTCCGGCGGCAGGTCGAGGGCGGCCAGCACCCGGACGGCGGTGCGCAGCCGTCCCATGGTGGCGGCGGCCCGCAGGCCGTGGCCCATCACGTCGCCGACCACCAGCGCGGTGCGGTCGCCGGGCAGCGGGATGACGTCGAACCAGTCGCCGCCGACCTCGGTGCCGCTGCTGCCGGGCACGTACCGGTAGGCGACCTCGACGCCGGTGGGCTGCGGGACCTGCTGCGGAAGCAGGGTCCGCTGGAGGGTGAGCGCGGCGGTGCGTTCGCGGGCGTAGAGGCGGGCGTTGTCCAGCGAGCTGCCGGCCCGGTCGGCCAGCTCCACGGTGAAGGCCAGGTCGTCCCGGTCGAAGCCCTCGCGGTAGCCGGACCGGCTGACCAGCAGCAGGCCGATCACGATGCCCCGGGCGCGCAGCGGCACGACCAGCATCGAGTGCACGCCGAGGTCCCGGGCGGCCTGCATCTTCGGGTCGCCGGGGTAGGTCACCTCGTCCAGCTGGTCGGCGCCGGACAGCGGCTCGGGCACGCCGGTGCGCAGCACCCGGCCGCAGACGGAGTCCTCGGCGAAGGTGATCCGGGCGCCGCGGCGCAGCATCACGTCCACCTCGGGGCCGTCCTGGACGGAGGCGGTGCCGAGCTGGAGCAGCGAGGTGCGCCGGTCGTGGCCGTGCCGGGGCAGGTCGTCGCCGTGCGCGACGGCCTGGAGCAGGATCACCGCCGAGTGGTCGGCCAGCCGGGGGACGACCGAGCCGGCCAGCTCCTGGGCGATCCGGGAGGCGTCCAGCAGGTCGCCGACCCGGGAGCCGAACTCGTTGAGCAGCGAGAGCCGGCGCCGGGCGTGCTCGACCTTGGCGACCGCCCGGTAGCGCTCGGTCACGTCCATCACGGTGCCGGAGATGCCGAGCACCCGGCCGGAACGGTCGGTCATCCGGCTGTAGGAGATCGAGCGGTAGCCGGCCCGAGTGGTGACCGGGGAGGCCAGGGTGACGTCGATGACCGGCTCGCCGGTGGCCAGCACCTGGCGCTGGATGGCGGTGATCTCGTCGGCGGCCCGCTCCGGCAGGGTCTCGCCGGTGGTGCGGCCGACGTGGTCGTCCAGGGCGACGCCGTTCATCTCGGCGAGGGTCTGGTTGACGGCGGTGTAGCGCAGGTCGGTGTCCATGATGGCGATGCCCAGCGGGGACTGCTCGAACAGCGCGTCGCGCACCGCGAGGTCCCGCTCGACGGCCTGGACGGCGGCCGCCTCGGCCATGTTGACCTGGAGGAACGGGGTGCCGTCGCCGTCCACCAGGAGGGAGATCCGGGCGTCCACGGCGACCGGGGAGCCGTCCCGGTCGCGCAGCTCGGCGGGGCCGGCCCAGCGGCCGTGCCGCAGGGTGTCCTGGATCGCGCGCCGGATCCGGGCGACCTGCTCCCGGTCGGGGATCAGCTCGTCGATCCGGCGGCCGACCAGCAGCTCGTTCGGCCAGCCGAGCAGTTCCTCGGCGGCCGGGCTCCAGAGCACCACCCGGCCCGCCGTGTCCAGGATAGCGATGGCGACCTTGAGCATGTCCAGCAGGCTGCCCTCGGCGGGCGCGCCCGGGCCGCCGGGACCCCCCGTGCCGGCCGGACCGCCCGGGGCGTCGGCGGGCCCCCCCGGGGACCCCCCCCCGGGGCGGCCGCGCCGCTACGACCCAGTCGCATATAACACACAAACGCCGCCCCCGACAAA